>NZ_JBBGZC010000002.1:0-192392 GCF_037479395.1 Comamonas sp. MYb21
TGCTTGTTCGTCATGGCACCTCCTATTGGGCCTCAGATTTGAGGCTCAGAGGTGTCTAGGAAACCCGGGGCGATTCAACAGGATTGAGATGATTAACGGCGTGGACAATCTGGCAGCTACCCACGCGGGCTTAGTCATCTAGGCGTCTGTGCGAGAGCAATCGCTAACTGTGTCCACAGTCCACCATGGTCCATCTTGCAACGTTAGATCGGGAGTGGTAAGATATTCTTACCAGCCGTATTGGCTCCAACGGAGGATCAAATGGATACCGTCTTGATTCAGGAAACACTAGTAGAGGTTCTACAGCTCATTCAGACGACAAGTGAGCTCAAGTGTCCGCCCCTCAACGGGGAGACTAAGCCTATTGAGGTGTTGCCAGAATTCGACAGCAAGATCTGGCCTGTCGCTGTGAGCATGCTGGGTGCGAAGTTGGGGATCACTATTGCCAATGATGTAAACATCTTTCGTCAAGAGAATTCGTGCATCGCCCTGAGTGTTGACGAAATTGTTGCCAAAGTTCTTGCGCTCACCGAAGCGCAAGGCCAAGCAGAATCTATGAAGGTAAATGCTAGATGACAGACGGCGTAGATACCAAGCGTATGGCAATCGCTTACCGCTTACGCGAATCCAGGAAGGCCGCAGGCCTCTCTCAAGGACAGGTAGCAAAGTTATTGCAGATGCACCGCCCGACAATTTCAGAAATTGAAGCTAGCCATCGTCGTGTTACTGCTGAAGAGCTCGTGAAGTTTGCGGAAACTTACGATGTGACCGTGTCCTGGCTCCTGGGTGAAACTTCCGAGCAATTAGAAATGAACGACCCACGATTGCAGCTAGCTGCGCGCGAATTGAGCAAACTGAAATCAGACGACCTCGATCGCTTACTGCGTTTATTAGCGTCGATGCGTAGTTCAGATGCAGGAGACAGAGGGGCAGAGAAATGAACGCGCTAATTTCAAGAATAACGTCTTTAGAACGAAAAGCCCTGGTAATGCAAGGTATGCAGGCCTCAATTACTGCTCGCGTAAGGACGGGGTTGGACCTTAAAAGCCCCGCCTGCGTGTATAGGATATGTGAACTGCATGACGTTGCTGTGCGCTTTAATGACATAAATATGGAGGGTATGTATGATCGGACTCCGAAGCCTCGCATCCATCTGTCAGCCCTCCGACCATTGGGCAGACGAGCTTTCACATGCGCTCATGAGTTGGGTCATCACATCTTTGGACACGGTTCGACAATTGAGGAATTGCGAGAGGACCAAGCTAACAATGCAGACCGCCCTCCAAACGAAATTTTGGCCGATTCGTTTGCATCTTTTCTTTTGATGCCAACGTTGGGGCTACGGCAGGCATTCGCTAAAAGAAATCTGAATCCGAATAGCGCAACAGCACTGGATATGTATGCAATTGCTTGCAATTTTGGTGTGGGTCAAGCGACTTTAGTAAATCATCTAGCTTACAGCCTCAATATGATAAGTTTGGTTCAGCGTGATCGGCTGGGACGAATCACACCCAAAATGATCCGAACTGAACTGCTGGGAGAGGTCGTTTCTACGCCAGTTACCATCGCAGATCAATACTGGACCTCGTCAACGCTGGATATGGAACAGGATGCACTCTTAGCTCTCCCTCCAGGGGTGGTCGTGGATGCTTCAATGCTTGTGCCAGAGCGCGATCTGGCCACGGGTCGACTTTTCCGCGCTGCAAAATGCGGCATAACTCGAGTGGTTATACCGGGGACGCAATGGGCAACTTATGTCCGTGTCGCCAGACGTCAATATGTTGGACTGGCCCGATTCCGTCACCTTGAGGAGACCTCTGATGAGTAAGCTTTCCCATTCAATTGGCCCACTTCTGATCGACGAGGCGGATGTTTCGCGTGCATGGGCCAGAGCAGTTATTCACGTGATGGATCATTCAGGCCTGGAAGTATCGCCCCTAATCTTGAGTGTTACAGGATTTGGTGATCAGTCCGTGATTCCAGAAACGCGCTCTATTCGCATTGCGCTCGATAAGCTTCTCTCCGCAAAGAAAATGCGTAGTGTCGAAGATGTAGCATTCACCATATTCCCTCAGCGCCTTTGGAAAATTGCTCAAGGTGATAGATCTTTGTTATTTCATTATTACAAGGATGTATTTCCACGCTACCAGGCGATGAACCCTCGCGGCAATCGTCGTGGCTTGTATTTTGAGCGGTTGATCAAATATGGTCGAGGTCCTTGCGAAGGGAATCAGTTAGAGTGGATTCTTTCTCAGTTTGAAGGGCGCGAAGGAGTTCGGCGATCGATGTTTCAGGCTAGTGTATTTGATCCGGAGCGTGATCACATTGCTGACGCACAACTTCAATTTCCATGTCTTCAACATGTTAGCTTTGAGCCTACTGTTCAAGGCTTGGTGATCAATGCCTTCTATGCGACGCAGCAGCTGTTTGTAAAGGCATATGGAAATTATCTTGGCATAGCCCAGCTAGGTGCTTTTATGGCCCACGAAATGCAAACAAAACTGTTAAGAATGAATGTTGTGGTCGGTGTCGCAAAGTTCGAGCGTATATCTAAGTCAGATCATGATCTGCAGCCATTGATTGCCTTGTGTCGCGAAGCTTTTTCTCCGCAGACCGATGTCTCTGAAGGTATTAGTGTTCCTGCAATGAATTCAGAGATTTCAGCGTGACAGTCCAGTCTATGAGCAATAGCGTTTTTTTAGAAAGTGATTTGGTGGCTGAAATATCTACAGAAGTGGATGCTGCACACCTCTTGCCGGTAAAGGTTACACCAGTCTTTGACACATACTGGCGATTCGCCGCGGAGCGTCAGAAAGTATTTTTTCAAAGACTAAATGGTAGGCCAGGGCCATGGACAAAGGATCCACTGATATCGATCCATAAATTTACAAATGCATATCGTGCCTCTGATAGAGTGAGTCAGTATCTGATACGACATGTGATTTATCGTGATGATTTGCCTCAATCGCCTGAAGAAGTTTTTTTTCGCACGCTGCTTTTTAAGCTCTTTAATAAAATTGAGACCTGGCAGTTGCTCGAGCATAGCTTTGGGGCGATAACCTTCAGAGATTACAAATTTGACAATTATGATAGGGTGCTGTCTCAGGCGATGGCAGCTGGTGGGCGAATATACTCTGCAGCCTACATCATGCCCCCGGGCGGCTCCGCTTTTGGGCATAAGGCTAAACATCAGAATCATTTGCGACTACTGGAGCGAATGATGGCTGATAGGTTAGCAGGGCAACTTGGGGCGCTTAAGCGAATGCAAGCAGCGTTCGAGTTGTTCAGAAGCTATCCAACTATTGGAGACTTTCTAGCATACCAGTTCGTAACGGATATAAACTATAGCGAAGTCACAGACTTCACAGAGATGGATTTCGTCGTACCTGGGCCGGGTGCTAAGGATGGATTGAAGAAGTGTTTTTCCTACACTGCTGGACTTAATGAGGCGGAACTAATTCGGCTTATGGTTGATAACCAAGAGCAGGAGTTCAACAGGCTTGGTATAAAGTTTGATAATCTGTGGGGGCGGCGCTTGCAGTTGATCGATTGCCAGAATCTTTTTTGTGAGGTAGATAAGTATTCTCGCGTTGCGCATCCGAATATAGTTGGAATATCTGGACGGACACGAATAAAGCAAAAATTTTCGCCTACCGGTCCCCTCGAGGTTCCTTGGTTTCCGCCCAAGTGGGGGTTAAATACAAAGATTGAAGCGGAATTTTCGGAAAAATTGTCTACCTTTAATTCCCGAGATGCGGTTTCTATTCAGGTTAATTTAGATCTAAATATAAGATAAATTTTTATATAAATGCTTAAACGCATTATGGGTAAATTTTGTCGTGGAGATGCTGCGGTGATTGATAAGCCTAATTTTTCTTATTTTCAAAATGTGGTTGTGCACGGGGTGGACCTTGTCGAAATGAGCAGCTTTTCGCGGTTAATCACAAAGCAGGCAAACAGTTGCCTAGATCGTTACTTTACTCTGGGAGAGTTAGCTGCGGTCGGCGAGGGGGTGGATAGAATTGACAAGCTGGCATCTCGTTTTGCCATAAAGGAGTCAATATTAAAGGCGCTAGGCACAGGGTGGGGCGATGGCGTTTCGTATACCGATGTCGAGGTAGTTTCCCAGCAACGCGGGGCACCATCAGTCATATTGCATCGCCAATTACTCATCATCGCGGAAGAGCAAGGTATTGGGCGATGGCTGGTGAGCGCAAGCCATGCAGGCTCGATCACGATCGCTAGCGTAATCGGTCTTAAGTTGTGAATTGTTATATCTAGAGGTGTTTAAATCCTCATAGGTTCATATTATGTTAAGTTACACTGATCAGATTAACGGGCGCGTGGAGGCTGTTTCAAATGATGAATAGCAGCGGTAAGTTGTATGTTTTTGAAGGGCCGGACTCAGTTGGTAAATCTACTTTATCAAGACTCTTTGCCAACCATCTCGGTGAAATAGGTGAGGACTGCGTCCTTTTGGCGTTTCCTGGCAATGATGACGGAACTATAGGGAGTTTGATCTATAAAATCCATCATTCTGCCCGGGATCTAGGAATTGCCGAGCCATCTAACGCGGCGCTGCAAATGCTTCACGTTGCTGCGCATATAGATTCTATTCAGAAGAAAATTATTCCTGCTCTTACTTCAGGAAAATCTGTTGTGCTTGACAGATTTTGGTGGTCTACCTCAGTTTATGGAAAGACTGCCGGTCTAGATGATACCTTGTTGAGCTTGATAATTGGTCCAGAAGAGTATACTTGGGCAGGGAATTTTCCGGCTGTGGTCTTTCTTTTGGAGCGAAGTAATCCATTTGAATTTCCAGTTTCAGATACGTGGCTGAGATGCGCTTCTCTGTATAGAAAATTGGCTGCGGTTCAGAAAAGTATACATAGGGTCATCCAGATAAGTAACGAAGGTTCAATAGAGGATGCTTTGGAATTCGCAGTGCGCAATCGCACCTCATGATATTTACTCCTGACAACGTTCGAGCCATGCTGACCATGCCTGTATTAGCGCCGGATTGGAACACTTCTCTGCAATAGCGCTAGCTTCATCCTTCCAAGATCTCCGACGAGCAGCGTCTGCTCCCGCGATATACATGTAGTTGGCCCATCCGCTGGGCAACTCAAGTGTCTCAATAAATCGTAGCAGCTGCTTAGGCTTCAGTTCAGCAAGCTGCATGCGATTCATACAATCCTCAAGGATCGGTAAAATTTTTACAAAATCTGTTCGGGAGAGGGCAAGTGAATCATTGTTTTTTGCCTCTGTAATAACATCAGTAAAAGTGCATTGATCGAAGTTTTTCTCGTAGAGATGAAGGCTATCGGACACTAAAACAAAGGAGCCCATTTGAATTCCCAGCCAACCTGAGATTACTTCTTGCAGAGAGGTAAACTGCACAAAGTTGTGAGGGGTGCCCAAGAAAATATCATTGCTTCTCATAACTTGGAGCCATTCAAGTTTTTGAGAGCGAATCTTTAACATGCTCATGACGTTGCACGGTATGTCAGCGTCTCTACTGATGCCGTTTGCTAGCGGTAAATCCGATTGACTGTCCCAAATTTGAAGTACTACTTGTCTCGACTCTGGATTTGACTCAAGAATACTGTATGCACGCTCGATCTGATCGAAACCAAAATGCGATCTCAGTCTATGCCCGTATGCACCATGATAGGTTTGTCCTGATCCAGCGTATTTTGGCAGCAAGGGATTCCAGAAGTTTAAGAAGCCTGAGTCATTCTTGCCAAGAAGTATCCAGACAACTTCTGCAATTGCAAATGCTGGATTTATTGCCGGGCGCCGAGAAAGTACCCAACGTTGCTTTGGATCTTGTAGATGCAAACTGCAATGAAGTAGCTCTCTCATTGGACCGAGCCGGCTACACTCAAGCTCCAATTTCTCGGAATTTAACTCGATAAACGCTTTGCGCCAAAGCTCGTCAGCGGTGTTTGCATCAAAAATATTAAACATATATTTCCAAGTGCCGAGAGTTCAAGAGCTTTATATTTTTATAAGTCAATCTTCGACTGAGCTTTTCGATGCTCGACTTTTTAAAGGTAAACATATTAGGTGGAGGTTTCTCCAGAGACTTCTAGCAGGTTACACTGCTTAATCGCCTTTTCTAATAATTTTGACATAACGTCTGACCATTTTTTTCCTATATTTGGTTTAGGAATTTCCTCCCCTTTGTCTGCAATCGCTTCAAGTGTTTCTGCGAGTTCAATGCATTGGGGCAAACGGTCGCCGCTTCCAGCCTTCAGATATATGGATAGACGCCTTGGTCCTTCGATTGCAACGACAGGTCCGCCATCGCCCGTGCTTTTCAGCGTTTCTAGCAAGTCATGAAGAGCGGTCATCCATTCATTGAAAACGTCGCGCTCGTTCAAACTGAATGCCTTGTTCTTTAAGAACGCAGACGCAAGAACGAAGTACTTCTCGGGAGTTTGATCAAGCCAGCGATCTATTGCCGGCATTGCGACATGAGTTGGCGATCGTGCTAATGCACGCGCACAGGCCGTAATGGTAGTTATGCGACCTGGCTGCCCATTAAAAGAGCTTCCAACCCGTTTTTGAAGTTCTAGTAGTTCTGCTACATTAATTGGCCACCATTTGACCATTTCTTGGGCTCGATAATACCCGATACAGTCAATATAAACCTTTCCTAGAGTTTCGCGTCTGGCAAATTGGACCAGGCAAAATGATGCAAAATCATTTCTGCTATCGCTTGTTTCTTTAAAATCAAGCGTGGGATCAATTAATATTGCGATTGCACGGGTAGTAGAGCCTTTTTTGAGAAGACTGCGAACGCGTTCGATTTGGTCCAAATTGCTTGAGTATTTGTGAAGGCGTGTGCCATGAATATATGGAACGCGTTCTTGGAGAAGTGATTGAGGAAGTTGCCACCAGTCTACCAGCTGTTTTAACCACTCCTTTCGTTTCTCTTCTGACATTTGGGTTAGGAGAGGGTAATCGTCAGGAAGCTTTTCTACAGATGAGAAATCCTCAAGATCAAGCTGAACTATTAGTGTCTTGTCATTGGCCTCTTTTTCTGCAGCAATTTTGACGCGTGCATAAACTTCATTGAAGTCTTTACCTTGAATGACTAATGGGGCTTCTTTTGGGGCATCGATCGTAGGCCATAACCTATATGTGTCAGGTACTGATACGGCTCCATTTATACCTCCACGAGGAACTGCCACCGGGACTACTTTTAATGCCGGAGACCAAGGGAGGCCGTCGAGCTCAAGAATTCGCATGGCATCTGAATGATGTAAGCCATCAAATGATGCACCTGAAATGATGAGGGATCGGTGCGGTGCGCTGTTGATGTCAAGTTCAATTATATCGCTGTAAGCTTTTCCGACATGCTTGTGCCCATGCAAGACTACATTAATACATTGTTCGGCTATGAATGTTCGAACTTGCTGTAGGTTGCTCAAGTCCGAAAATGGTTTTACCTCTTCGACCAGAGACGGTGCAAGCAAATGATGATGCAAGGTCATAATTCGAATTTGCTTGCCGTTAGTCGGCGCTGGAATATCTCCTAACATTCTACGCAATGCAGCTAACTGGTCTGGGGAGACTCTCGCCATGTCATAGCGTTCAATTCTTGAAAGCTCCTTTTGAAGTTCTTTTTGAAGTTCATTGTCATCTGGGGCTAGCAATGCGGGAATAGAGGGCCACAGAGCTTTCAATTCCTCGGAAATGGCATCTACGTGCGACCAATTGCATGAGTTCATAGCTATTACTGCCCATGATTTATCTGGTGCCAATAGGATATGCTTGGAATAGTTAAACTCTTCGTCGATTCCGTCTAACCAAGGAGTAATGCATCCTCTATCGCGCCATACTTCGATGAAGTTTGAGTATCGTTCATTGGAACTTGGCGCAACACTTCGTTGTATATCATGATTTCCAGGAATTGCTACTATATTGGATGGCCTAATTCCGAATGGTCTAAGTTGTTCACATATAAGGTCTAGCAAGATTTTGTCGCCGCCTTTTATTCCAGCACTCATTGCGTCACCAGAGAAAATTACGCCATCGAGATTTTGGCTTTTCTTTTTTAAATTCTCAGCTAATCTTTCTAGTGTCTTTGATATCGCCAATTCGCGTGTCTGGCGCTCTAGAGGAATGGAGGATTTTCTATCGTCTAGCTTGAATTCTGAGCCATCAGGTTTTAAATGAGCATCAGTAATGTGTAGAAAGCGTGGTATATTATTCATAATGTCCCTCTCTTGTCTTAAGGATTTTATATTTTCCCGGTGCTTAAAAATGCGCGTATAGGTCGGATGTGGTTTGTTGACTAGGTTTTATCAGCTTTTATCATTGAATTATCCAACAGCAACCATTGCCCCTGTGCTTGGAGGGTGTAGCCAGATATCCAAAACGAACTGAGTCCGTGAGTGCTGGCGGTGACCCATGGTTTGGGCGGACCACCTATGGCATACGCTCACTACAAAGTCGAATGATGGCTATAGTGCGTCCACCTTAGTAAGTCCAAGGTGAATCGCCCCGCCTTTCATGGAGGCTGGTTGGTTTAAGTCATGCCGCCATCGTGGCGGTCTGACTGGCGAGTTGCCGGTAATAGTTTGCCTCAGCTTCTGCAGGCGGGATGTACCCGATGGGTTCGAGCAGGCGATGGTGGTTGAACCAGGACACCCATTCGAGTGTCGCGAACTCCACCGCTTCCTTGGTCTTCCACGGTGCCCGGCGATGGATCAGCTCGGCCTTGTAGAGGCCGTTGATCGTCTCGGCCAAAGCGTTGTCATAGGAATCGCCTTTGCTGCCGACTGATGGCTCAATGCCGGCCTCACCCAGTCGTTCCGTGTACCGGATGCTGACGTATTGCGAGCCGCGATCGGAGTGACAAATCAAGCTGCCGTCGCGCTTGGGCTGACGGTTGTACAGCGCTTGCTCCAAAGCATCGAGCACGAAGTCCGTGCGCATCGAGCTGCTGACTCGCCAGCCCACGATGCGCCGGGCGAACACATCGATCACGAAGGCGACGTACAGCCAGCCTTGCCATGTCGACACGTAAGTGAAGTCCGATACCCACAGTTGGATCGGTCGCTGCGCGCGGAACTGCCGGTTGACACGATCCAGCGGGCACGGTGCTTTGGAATCGCTGATTGTGGTCTTCACCACCTTACCGCGCATCACGCCCCGAAGTCCCAAGCGCCGCATCAGCCGCTCGACTGTACAGCGCGCCACAGCAGTGCCCTCGCGCTTCAGTTGCCTCCAGACCTTGTCGGCCCCATAGACTTGCATGTTGGCCTGCCAGACGCGCTGAATCGCAGGCATGAGGGCATCGTCGCGTTGCGCCCTGGCGCAGCGCCTGTGCGGCTCGCGCAGCAGTGCCACGTGCCGCCGATAGCCCGACGGGGCGACCTGCAAGACCTTGCAGATCGGCTCGACCCCGAAGGTGTCACGATGCTTGTCGATGAAATCCCTCAAGACTTCAGTCGGCGGCCCGGCTCCGCCTGGGCGAAAAACGCGCTCGCCAGCTTCAAAATCTCGTTAGCTCGACGCAATTCCTTGACCTCGCGTTCTAGTTCCTTCATCCGCTGGGCCTCGCCGGTCGTCACGCCTTCTCTAACGCCGTTGTCGACCTCGTCGCGCTTGACCCATTCGTTCAGCGTCTGCGGCACACAGCCAATCTTCGGTGCAATTGATTCGATCGCTGCCCACAGCGACGGGTACTCCCCACGGTGCTCCTGCACCATCCTCACCGCGCGCTCACGCACCTCAGGTGAAAACTTGTTCGACTTCTTCATGGCTCAATCTTCTCAGAGTGTTGAGCCTCCACAAAATCCGGGGCGATTCAGTGTTGGCTCACACCGATCGGAGCGGATACATCGGCCACCTTATGGCCTCGCTCCGTGATCTGCTTGACCGCCTCCATCTTGAATTCTTCAGAGTCTGGCTGCTTTTTTGTCATGGCACCTCCTATTAAGCTTCAGTTTTGAGGCGCGAAGATTTCTAGTATCGCCGGGGGGCGTTTCAAGCCAAGGCCCGCGCAGCGTGGAAAGTTTATCTATGCTGCGAAGGTCGCGACTGTGCTCAACGGGATCGCTGAAATATGAGTGCTGAACTCTTGTTCTCGGTGGCTACGCGATATGGGCGGGCCGTTAAGGGGCGCTGTCCGCCAGATGGTTAAGTCTCAAGGGGGGCGGGAGCTGG
This sequence comes from Comamonas sp. MYb21, assembly GCF_037479395.1. Taxonomy (NCBI): domain Bacteria; kingdom Pseudomonadati; phylum Pseudomonadota; class Betaproteobacteria; order Burkholderiales; family Comamonadaceae; genus Comamonas; species Comamonas sp. MYb21. The sequence goes on from NZ_JBBGZC010000002.1 coordinate 10,183, forward strand.
CAGACAAATTCAAAGCTCGTTGTCCGGGCTGGCACATGCAGCTTCCCGGCGTCCGCCGCCTTTCAACGCATCGAGAATGAGCAGCGCCGTGGGTTGGTCATCGCCTGCGGTGTCCATCACCTGCTCAATGTGCAATGCCAGGAGTTCAGCGCTCGACCAATCCATTACCCAGCTGTTTGCCGTTTGCTGGCTTCGCAGTGAAGGCGGACCAAAGCCGGTGAATATCCCGGGATAACCCATACCGGGGAGAAACACTTCATAGGTGCCGGTGTCTGCGACAAACACGAGCAGATACGAGCGGTCGCCTTGCAGTTTCGCTCTGCTAATCCTCAACACTCTCGAAATCTGCATGCACCACCCTTCATCCCGAAAGAAGCGGTTGTACAGGTTTGCTGAGACTCTGGCAAGGTGCGACACGGCCCACTTTGAAGGGCATCAGCCGCTACCCCCTCACCCCAAAGCCGTATCCAACACCATCATCAACACAAACCCCACCATCAACCCCGTAGTCGCAAAAAACTCATGCCCCTTGCGGTGCGATTCCGGGATGATTTCGTGGCTGATGACGAAGAGCATGGCGCCGGCGGCGAAGCCCAGGCCCCAGGGGAGGAGCAGTGCGGAGCTGCCGATGATGGCGGCGCCGGCGACGGCGCCCAGGGGTTCGACCAGGCCGGAGGCGATGCCCAGCAGGACGGAGAAGCCTCGGCTGTAGCCGACGGCCAGCAGTGCGGCGGCGACGACAAAGCCTTCGGGGACATCCTGGATGGAGATGCCGATGGCGAGCGCGTTGGCGCGCATGCCTTCATTGCCGGCGTAGCCCACGCCAATGGCCAGGCCTTCTGGCAGGTTGTGCAGGATGATCGCAAATACAAACAGCCAGGTGCGGCGCAGCTGCTGGGCGCTGGCGCCTTCACGGCCTTTGATGAAGTGTTCATGGGGCAGCAGGCGGTCCATCACCAAGAGGGCCATGCCGCCCAGCAGGATGGAGGTGCCGACGACGCCCCCTGCAGCCCAGGCGCTGCCGCCAAAGATGTTCGAGGCGCGTGCGGCATCCAGTGCGGGGATGACCAGCGAGAACGCGCAGGCGGCCAGCATCACGCCGGCGCCAAAGCCAAACAAGGTGTCACGTGTGCGCTCCGACGGGCGCTGGGCCAGCAGCACGGGCAGGGTGCCCAAGGCGGTGGCCAGGGCGGCCATGCAGCCGCCCAGCAGCGCATTGCGCACGGAGGGCTCGTTTTTGAGGCCATCCCAGATGAGCGCGCCGAGCGCAAATACCCCCAGACCACAGATCAGCAGACCGATGCGGGTTCGCAGCTTGAGCGCCGGTTTGGGCGCAGGGCTGGCGGTGCTGCGCGATGCGTCATCGCGCGGGTCGGGCTGGTTGTCCATTTCCATCGGTTGGTTGCCTGGGGTCATGTGCGTGCTCGCGTGCTCGAAAAAGGGAGTGACTTACTTGCCCAGCGCTGCGGCGTACTTGCGGGCAACAACGCCCCAGTCCACCACATTGTAGAAAGCGGCAATGTATTCAGGGCGGCGGTTTTGGTACTTCAGGTAGTAAGCGTGCTCCCACACATCCAGGCCCAGGATGGGGGTGTTGCCCGAGCCAATGCCTTGCATCAGTGGCGAGTCCTGGTTGGCGCTGCTTTCCACCGCCAGCTTGCCTTCAGGGGTCACGGTCAGCCAGGCCCAGCCGCTGCCAAAACGGCTCAGTGCCGCCTTGGTGAAGGCATCCTTGAACGCGTCAAAACCACCCAGGTCGGCATCGATGGCCTTGGCCACATCGCCTTGGGGCAGGCCGCCGCCGCTGGGCGACATCACTTCCCAGAACAGGCTGTGGTTGGCATGGCCGCCGCCGTTGTTGCGCACGGGCAGGCGCAGCTTCTCGGGCAGCGATTCCACCTGGGCCACCAGCGCTTCGATGGACAGGTTGGCAAACTCCGTGCCTTCAACCGCAGCGTTGAGGTTGTTCACATACGTCTGGTGGTGCTTGCTGTAGTGGATCTCCATCGTCTGGGCGTCAATGTTGGGCTCCAGGGCATCGTAGGCATAGGCCAGCTTGGGCAGGGTATAGGACATATCGTGTGTCAGTTGTTGAGTGGAGAACAGTGGGTCAATGCCGGTGCGGCGGCTGTCAGTGCAGCAGCGTGCCCGGCGGCGGGTTGCCCGAAGGCATGGGAACGCTGTGGGCCTGCCGCTCCATCGCATCCTCGCGCTCGCGGGCGGCGCAGCGGTTGTGGTGCTCGGTCAGTGCGGCAAAGGTGTGGTGCAGGTGCTTGCAGGCGGCCGATCGCAGATCGGCGCTGGCATGGTCATCGCGCGTCAAGGCCAGCAGCTGGTGGTGGGCGCAGTTGATGCACTCGCCGGCCGATATCGGCTGGCTCAGGGTGGTGAAGCAGTCGGCCAGGTTCAGGTGCGCCACCACAAAGGCGGCCAGGCGGTCATCGGCGCAAACGCCTGCCGGTGCATCGTGGAACAACTGGTGCGCCACGCGCAGCGCATGCTCATGCCAGGCCAGCGCCTGCTCGGGGCGGTTGTCGCGGCTGGCTTCCACGCCGGTCTGGGTCAGGCGCTCCCATTCGCGCAGCAGCAGCGGACCCGATACGGAGGACGGAAAACGCGAGCTCATGGCAGCTCCTTGGCGGGCACGCTGGCCGCCGTCACTACCCAGGCGTGCGAGGCCTTGGCGGTTTCTGTGGGGACAAAAGCCTGGGGGTCTTCCAGCAGGCAGGTGCTGCCCAGGCGCTTGCACTGGTCGTGCTCGCGCCAGTAGCCGCCGTGGCTGATGCAGCCGGTCTGGCAGATCACCAGGTTGGTGGCATGCTGGCCCAGCTCTTGCAGATAGGCATCGGGTGGCGGCGGGGGCACGGCGGCCACTTCCATCGTCGCGGCCGGGTCCACACAGCGGCGCACGGCCGTGACGGCCGCGCGGTTGGCGATGGCCGACAGGTGCACCAGGCGGTCCTCGCGCTCCCAGATGAGGGCGCTGTCGCGCATGATGACCTGGGCCCGCAGCTGGGTGACCTGGGCGCGCAGCGCCTCGACTTCCGCGCGCAGTGCATCGACCTGGGCCGTGCAGCGCGCTTGCAGTGCAGCATAGTGGCGCAGCATCACACCGTGCTCCTGCACCAACGGATGGATGTCACTGTCTGGGTTTGGCACGGTTGGCTCGCCTCCACGGGATAAACGGAAAACACTTTGCTCGGCATCAAGGCAGCGTCAAATAAAAACATAATAAATGAGAATCGTTTCTATTCGCAAACTCATTTGTATATGGCCTGCCTGCAAGCAGTGGAATAGTGCTATCGGCTGCGCGAGCCTGACGGCCAGAAGGGGACATGGCGGCAAAGTTAAAATAGCTGTATAAAAATACAGATAAGCTATCACTCACCCACACCGTATCCGACCCCCCATGCTGGCCCCCCACCGCTACTACTACCTGCACAACTTCGAGCGCGCGCTGCAGTGGCTGGGGCAGCGCTATGGCGATGTGCTGGACGCGCAGGAGCAGCAGTTTCTGGCGGACTTTGCCCAGGCCCCCATGCCGTCGCAGGCGCTGATGGTGCGCATGCTGATGCGGCGCGGGCCCTGGTTCCGGGCGGACAAGCTGGTCTACGACGAAATCCCCGATGTGCATGCCGCCGCACAGCCCCTGCTGGCGCTGGGCTGGATCGATGCCGATGCCGACATGGCGCTGGCCGAGCTGTTTGCGCTGCACACCAAGCCCGAGCTTCTGCAGATCTTTGCCAACGCCGGCTTGGCGCGCTCGCTGCGCAAGGCGGAGATGCTGGCCCAACTAGTTCAGCAGTCTGATCCAGGTACCGAGCAAGAAGCCCAAGAGCAGCTGCAGCCCTACCGCAGCTGGCACCCCCAGGCCGAGCATGCCGCCTGGCGCGTGACGGTCGGCGAGCTGGCCGAGGGGCTGCGCCTGATGTTCTTTGGCAATCTGCACCAGGACTGGTCAGAGTTTGTGCTGGCCGACCTGGGCATCTTCAAATACGAGACGGTGGCCTTTGATGCGCAGTCGCGCGCCTTCCAGACCCGTGCCGATGTGCAGGGCTACCGCCAGCTGCAGCAGTGGCGCCAGGCGGTGGATGAGGACGAGGACGAGGACCGCCAGGCCTTGATGGACGCGCTGGCCGCCTGGCGCAGCGCCAACCCCTGGCTGCAGCAGCGCCATGCCAAGGTGCTGCTGCGCCTGGGCCAGGCCTGCGAGCGCAGCCAAAGCTGGGCGCTGGCCGAGCAGGCCTATGCCGCCAGCCGCTATCCGGGCGCACGCCACCGCCGCATGCGCGTGCTGGAGCGCATGGAGCGCTTTGACGAGGCCCTGGCCCTCGCCAGCGCCGCCGCGCAGCAGCCCGAGAGCGATGAAGAAAGCCAGCGCCTGGCCCGCATGCTGCCGCGCCTGCGCCGCCACCTGGGCCAGCGCAGCGCCAGCCGCCGCGCGCTCAAACCTGAGGTGTCGCAGCTGCGCGAGGATGTGGCGCTGGAGCGTGTGCTGCGCATGCCACGCATGGCACCCGATCTGGTGGCGATGGATGCGCTGAGCGATGCGGCCGCGTTGGAAGCGGCCCTGCGCGCTGGTGAAGCGATGAACACCGCCGAGGCCACCGAAGGCCTGCGCCTGATGCCGGTGGAATACGCCTTGCGCGACCACTGGCACCGCGAGGACGCGCCGGTGTTTTATGTCGAAAACGCGCTGGTCAACTCGCTGTTTGGCCTGCTGTGCTGGCCAGCGATTTTTGCGCCTTTGCCGGGGGCGTTTTTTCATCCGTTCCAGGCGGGGCCGGCTGATGTCTATGCGCCCGATTTTGTTGCGCGGCGTGCGGCGCTGTTTGAGGCTTGTCTGGCGACCTTGGACGACGGCAGCTACGCCGAGGTGATCCGCCAGCGCTTTGCCGACAAGGCGGGCCTGCAGTCGCCCTTTGTGTTTTGGGGCACGTTGACGGAGGCGCTGCTGGACCATGCGCTGGCCTGCATACCGGCGGCCCACCTCCAACTTCTGTTCCAGCGCCTGCTTGGCAACCTGCAGGCCAACCGCACGGGCTTTCCGGACCTGGTGCGCTTTTGGCCGCAGGAGCGGCGCTACCAGCTGGTGGAGGTCAAAGGCCCGGGCGACAAGCTGCAGGACAACCAGATCCGCTGGCTGGAATACTGCGCCGCCCATGGCATACCCGTGGGCGTCTGCCATGTGCAGTGGCGCGAGGCGGGCGCATGAGCTACACCGTGGCGGTGCGCGCCTTGTGCGAGTTCACCGCCCGCGCGGGCGATCTGGATTTGCGCTTTACGCCTGCGCCATCGGCGCTGGAGGGCATCGAAGGCCATGACCTAGTGCGCGCCCGCCGGGGCGCTGGCTATGAGGCGGAACTGCGCCTGGCAGGCAGCTTTGAAGACCTGCAGGTACGCGGCCGCGCCGATGGCTTTGACCCGGCCCTGGGGCAGCTGGAAGAAATCAAGACCTACCGGGGTCAGATCGACAGTGTGCGCGACAACCACCGCGCCTTGCACTGGGCGCAGGCCAAGGTCTACGGCCATTTGTTGTGCCTGGAGCGGGGCCTGCCCAGCTTGAAGGTAGCGCTGGTGTACTTCAACGTCGGCACGCAGCAAGAGACGGTGCTGGCCGAGCAATACAGCGCAGCCGAGCTGCAGGCTTTTTTTGAGCAGCAATGCCGCTTGTTTTTAGACTGGGCGCGCAGCGAGGCCGCGCACCGCAGTGCGCGCGATGCGGCGCTCACCGCGCTGCGCTTTCCGTTTGCGCAGTTCCGCACCGGGCAGCGGGCGCTGTCGGTGGCGGTGTACCGCACGGCCCAGGCGGGCTTGCAGGCGGGTGGCGGCAGCTGTTTGTTGGCGCAGGCGCCCACCGGCATTGGCAAGACCGTGGCCACGATCTTCCCCATGCTCAAGGCCAGTGCGCAAGAGGGGCTGGACAAGCTGTTTTTTCTGACCGCCAAGACCACCGGCCACCGCCTGGCCTTGCATGCGCTGGGCCTGTTGCAGACGGCGCTGCAGGGCCAGACGGGCGCGGTGCCGCTGCGCGTGGTGGATCTGCAGGCGCGCGACAAAAGCTGCGAGCACCCGGACAAGGCCTGCCATGGCGAATCCTGCCCGCTGGCCCAGGGCTTTTACGACCGCCTGCCTGCCGCGCGCGCGCAGGCCCTGGCGCAGGAGCCGATGCTGACGCCCGACAAGGTGCGCAGCCTGGCGCTGCAGCACCAGGTCTGCCCCTATTACCTGACCCAGGAGCTGGCGCGCTGGAGCGATGTGGTTGTGGGCGACTACCACTACTTTTACGACAGCGCCGCGATGCTGTATGCGCTGACCCAGGCGCACCAGTGGAAGGTGGGCGTGCTGGTGGACGAGGCCCACAACCTGCTCGAACGCGCGCGCCGCATGTACACGGCCGAGTTGCCGCAGCACACCTTGGCTGCGGCGCGCAAGGCGGCAACCGGCCCGGTCAAGAAATCGCTGGATGCCTTGAATCGCCAATGGAACGCGCTGAACAAGACCCAGCACGAGGGCGGGCAGGACTACCAGGTCTACGCCGAGCTGCCGCCCGGCCTGCTGGGCGCCGTGCAGCGCGCCGTGGCCGCCATTGCCCAGGCCCAGGGCGACAGCCCCATGCTGCCGGGCGACGCGGTGCTGGGCTTTTACCTGGAGGCACTGTCCTGGCTGAACCTGGCCGAGCAGCTGGGGCCACATGCGCTGTTTGATATCAGCCTATGGGGCAACGGGTTGGGCAGCGCAGCCTCCGGCCGCCGGGGGCCGATGTCCACGCTCTGTATCCGCAATGTCGTGCCCGCGCCGCACCTGGCCGCGCGCCATACCGCCGCCTGCGCCACGGTGCTGTTCTCCGGCACGCTGGGGCCGCAGGCCTTCTACCAGGATCTTCTGGGCCTGCCACCCGCCACCCGCTGGGTAGAGGTGCCGTCACCCTTCCAGGCCGCGCAGCTGCAGGTGCAGATTGCGGGGCATATCTCCACCCGCTACCAGGACCGGGCGCAGTCGCTGGTGCCGATTGCCGAAGTGGTGGCGGCGCAGTTTGCGCGCCAGCCGGGCAACTACCTCTGCTTTTTCAGCAGTTTTGATTATTTGCAGCGTGCTGCCGAATGCATGCAGCGCCTGCACCCGCAGCTGCCGCTTTTCTGCCAGACCTCGGCCATGGACGACGCCGGGCGCGCCGCCTTTTTGGCGCGCTTTGACGAGGCCGGGCAGGGCATTGGTCTGGCGGTGCTGGGCGGGGCGTTTTCAGAAGGGGTGGATTTGCCGGGCAACCGGCTGATTGGCGCCTTTATTGCCACCTTGGGCCTGCCCCAGGTCAACCCCATCAACACGCATATGCAGCAGGCCATGGCCCAGCGCTTTGGCACTGCCAAGGCCTATGACTACACCTACCTCTACCCGGGGCTGCGCAAGGTGGTGCAGGCGGCCGGGCGGGTGATTCGCAGTGAGGACGACCGGGGCGTGGTGGTGCTGATCGACGACCGCTTTCACCGCGCCCAGGTGCGCGCGCTGCTGCCTAGCTGGTGGGAGCCGCAACGGTGGTAGATTGGGGTTTCTCAGAGGAGAGCAGGGGTTTATGTACCAAATTTCCCATAGCTTGAGACGCTGTAAGAGAATAGCGGCCTCTATGCCGATCCAAGCCTTTTCTCTCTCGCCCCTGCGCCCTGTGGCCGGGGCTGCTGCGCTGCTGTGCGCCTTGTCCGCTGCTGCGCAGACCGCACCAGCAACCCCCTCCACCGCTGAAACCCCCGCTGCCGAAGCCACCTTGCCGACCGTGTCGGTGCGCTCGGCTGTCGGCACCGCTGACTTGCTGCAATTGCCGGCATCGGCCAATGTGGTGGAAGGGCGCGAACTGCAGGATCGGCAGATGCAGGTCAACCTGTCCGAAGCGCTGGGCAGCGTGCCGGGCCTGACCCTGAACAACCGCAACAACTACGCCCAGGACTTGCAGCTGAGCGTGCGCGGCTATGGCGCGCGCTCCACCTTTGGCGTGCGCGGCGTGCGCCTGTATGTCGATGGCATCCCCGCGACCATGCCCGATGGCCAGGGCCAGACCTCGAATGTCGACATCTCCAGCCTGGAGCGGGTGGAGGTGCTGCGTGGCCCGTATTCGGCGCTGTACGGCAATGCCTCGGGCGGTGTGCTGAGCTTTTACACCGAAGACCCGCAAGGCCCGTTGAAGCTGGACACTGGCGTGAGCGTGGGCAGCGACGGCCAGCAGCGCTACAGCCTGAAGGCCAGCGGCCAGACGGAGGGCGGCATGGGCTATGTGCTGAGCACCAGCCGCTTCATGACCGATGGCTACCGCGAGCACAGCGCGGCCGACCGCAACCTGCTCAATGCCAAGCTGGTGATTCCGCTGGCGCATGACGACAAGCTGACCCTGGTGGCCAACCACACGCGGGGCGATGCGCAGGACCCGCAGGGCCTGACCATGGCGCAGTGGCAGGCCGATCCGCGCCAGGCCAGCAGCGTGGCCGAGCAGTACAACACGCGCAAATCGCTGGAGCAGCAGCAGCTGGGCGCCACCTATGACCTGCGCATCAACGCCCAGCAGAGCCTGAGCCTGTCGGCCTACTACGGCCACCGCAGCATGCTGCAGTACCAGTCCATTCCCAAGGCGCCACAGCTGGCGCCCGGCCACGCCGGCGGCGTGATCGACATGGCGCGCGACTATGCCGGTGCCCGCCTGGTCTGGGTGGGTGAGTTCGACACTATCGTGCCGCTGCAACTGAGCGCAGGGCTGGATCTGCAGCAGATGACCGAAAACCGCCAGGGCTACGAGAACTTTGTCGGCGACACCTATGGGGTGCGCGGCCAGCTGCGCCGGGATGAGAAAAACAAGGTCAGCAGCACCGACCCCTTTGTGCAGGCGCGCTGGCAGCTGGCCCCGCGCTGGAGCCTGGACACCGGCCTGCGCTACAGCCGCGTGCGCTTCAGCTCGGACGACTACTACATCCGCCCCGGCAATGGCGACGACAGCGGCAGCAGCCGCCACAGGAAGCTGCTGCCTCTTGCCTCGCTCTCCTACCAGCTCAGCCCGCAGCAGACGGTTTACGCCAGCGTGGGGCGCGGCTTTGAGACGCCGAGCATCACCGAGATGTCCTACCGCAACAGCGGCTCGGGCCTGAACACCGATCTGCGGCCCACCAGCAGCACGCAGTGGGAGCTGGGCTACCGCCAGCAGCTGCGTGGCGATGCGCTGCGCGGGCTCTGGAGCGCGGCACTGTTCCAGTCGCACAGCAGTGACGAGATCGTGACCGACCAGAGCGCTGGCGGCCGCACCACCTACCGCAATGCCGGCAAGACCCGGCGCCAGGGCCTGGAGCTGTCGGCCCAGCTGGACCTCATGCGTGACTGGCAGCTGCGCGCCGCCTACACCTGGCTGGATGCACGCTTTCGCGAGGATTCGGGCAGCGGCATCGCCGGCCAGCGTCTGCCCGGCCTGGCACGCCACAACGCCTACCTGGGCGCTGACTGGCGCATTGCCCCTGCCTGGACCGTCGGCATGGGTGTGCAGGCCAGCTCCAATGTGCAGGCCAACGATGCCAACACCCAGGCCGCCCCGGGTTACGCCACCACGGCCCTCAGCCTGGGCTACCGCGCGCAGATCGCCCCGCGCTGGACCTTGGCCGCCTTTGCACGGGTCAACAATGTGTTCGACAAGAACTACATCGGCTCGGTGATCGTCAATGACGGCAACCAGCGCTATTTTGAAAGCGCGATGGGACGTAACTGGGCCAGTGGCGTTAACGTCACTTACCAGTTCTGAGTACTCACCCCGCCCCGCCGGCGCTCCCGGCTTGCTGGTGCATAGCGCGGGGGCATAGGGCCAGCCGGTAAAATCCCCGGTTTTGCGGGCTGGCCGCCAGCTATAGCGGCTGTCCCCAGCACCTGCCGCAAACCCCCATTTTTTAAAACCACCCGCCTGCGCTCTGCAGCTGCCCCGGCCCTGGCCCCGCAGCCCCCGCGCCTTGGCGGCTGTCTGTTGGTGCCTCCATGAACAACACCCCCCCTTCCTTTTTGAGCCGTATCGCGATCGCGATCGGCAGCTTCTTTGCGATCCTCGGCAATGGCCGCCTGGCGGCTGATGTGCAGCGCGTGCGCGGCGGTGAGCGCCTGGCGGCCGATGTGCCGCCCCAGGAAGTGCGTGTCGAAGTCCCGGTCGAGAAGATCGTTGAAGTGCGCATCGAAGTGCCTGTCGAGAAAATCGTCGAGAAGACGGTAGAAAAGCGGGTCGAAGTACCGGTGGAAAAGCTGGTCGAGAAGCTCGTGGAAAAGACCGTCCAGCTGCCCAGCGAGACCGCTGCTTTGCAGCTGCTGGGCCTGCTCCAGCGCGAGGCCCGCTTTGTCGACTTTATCCAGGAAGACGTGGCGCCCTACACCGATGCCGAGATTGGCGCGGCCGCCCGCGTGGTGCATGAAGGCTGCCGCAAGGTGCTGCGCGAGCATTTTGCGCTGGCCCCTGTGCGTGCCGAGGCCGAAGGCAGCCGCATCACCCTGCAGGCCGGCTTTGATGCCGCAGCCGTGCGCCTGACCGGCAATGTGGTGGGCCAGGCCCCGTTTACCGGCACCCTGGGCCATCGGGGCTGGCAGGTGACCGAGGTCAAGCTGCCCCAGCTCACCGACACGGCAGCAGCCAAGGTGCTGGCCCAGGCCGAGGTGGAGCTCTAAACCATGCAAGCACCTGCCCAATTCAGCATCGGTATCGACCTGGGGACCACGCACTGCGCGCTGTCCTATGTGGACAAAAGCGCCAGCGATGGCGAGCACCTGGTCCAGCATATGCTGGCCATTCCCCAGCTCACGGCGCCCGCCAGCATCGAGGCGCGGCCTTTGCTGCCCTCGTTTTTGTACCTGCCCCATGAGAGCGAGCTGAGCGCCGCCGACATGGCGCTGCCCTGGGGCGCGCAGCAGGATTTTGTCGTCGGCGAGTTTGCCCGTTCGCGCGGTGCGGCCACGCCGATCCGCCTGGTCTCCAGCGCCAAGAGCTGGCTCTGCCACCCCGGTGTGGACCGCCGCAGCCCGCTGCTGCCGGCCGACGCACCGGCCGAGGTGCACCGCGTCTCGCCGCTGACGGCCTCCATCCGCTACCTGTCGCACCTGCGCTGGGCCTGGGAGCAGGCCCACCCCGAGGCGCCGTTTGATGCGCAGGACATCACCGTCACCATCCCCGCATCCTTTGACCCGGCCGCACGCGAGCTGACGGCCGAGGCCTGCAAGGCAGCCGGCTTCCAAAAGCTGAGCCTGCTGGAAGAGCCGCAAGCGGCGCTCTACAGCTGGATCCAGGCCAGCGGTGGCGACTGGCGCAAGCAAGTGCAAAGCGGCGATGTGATCCTCGTCGTCGACGTGGGCGGTGGCACCACCGACCTGTCGCTGATTGCGGTGCTCGAGCGCGATGGCAACCTGGCCTTGCAGCGCGTGGCTGTGGGCGAGCACATCCTGCTGGGCGGCGACAATATGGACCTGGCCCTGGCCTATGCCGTGGCGCGCAAGCTGGCGCAAGAGGGCAAGCAGCTCGACGCCTGGCAAACCCGCGCACTGGCCCATGGCTGCCGCGCCGCCAAGGAGCAACTGCTGTCCGATGAGGCACTGCAATCCGTGCCCGTGGTGGTGCCCAGCCGGGGCAGCAAGCTGATCGGCGGCAGCATCCGCACCGAGGTGACCCGCAGCGAAGTGCTGGCCACCCTGGTCGAAGGCTTCTTCCCCCAAGTGGCCGTCAGCGACAAGCCCATCAGCCGCGCGCGTGGCGCGCTGACCCAGCTGGGCCTGCCCTATGCGCAGGATGCTGCCGTCACCCGCCACCTGGCCGCCTTCCTGTCGCGCCAGGCCGGCGTGACCGAGCAGATCGACGGCCTGCAGGGCACCCAGCCCGAAGGCGCGAGCTTTCTGCACCCCACCGCCATCCTGTTCAACGGCGGCGTGCTCAAGGCACCGCAGATCGAGCAGCGCATCACCCAGGTGCTGAACAGCTGGCTGGCCGCTGAAGGCGCCGCCCCCGCACGCCTGCTGGACGGTGCCAACCTGGACCTGGCGGTGGCCCGTGGCGCTGCCTACTACGGCCATGTGCGCGAAGGCCGGGGTGTGCGCATCCGGGGCGGCACCGCGCAGTCCTACTACGTCGGCGTCGAATCCAACATGCCTGCGATCCCCGGCATGGAGCCACCGATGTCTGCGCTGTGCCTGGCACCGTTTGGCATGGAAGAGGGCAGCGAGGCAGCCCTCGATACGCAGGAGTTTGGCCTCGTCGTGGGCGAGCCGGTGCGCATGCGCTTCTTTGGCTCCAGCGTGCGCCGCAGCGACACCGTTGGCACCATGCTCGATTTCTGGGGCCCCGAGGAGCTGCTGGAACTGCAGGAGATCGAGCTGAACCTGCCCGCCGAAGGCCGCGCCAAGGGCGAGGTCGTCCCCGTCACCCTGCTTGCCCGCGTGACCGATATCGGCACCCTGGAGCTCAATGCCGTGCCGGTGGGTGGCAATGAGCGCTGGAAGGTGGAGTTGGATGTGCGGGCGCCGGTGGCGGCTGAGCAGTAAGCAGCGCGCTTCTGTCCAACACAGCACCCAGAAAAAATGCCACCGCGAGGTGGCATTTTTACGTGAGGGCAGTGGCGTGCGGCGTGGTCACACCGTGCGACGGCGCATGCGGCGCATACCCATCAGCGCCATGCCCAGTGACAGTGCGCTGATGGCCCAGGTGCCCAGGCTTGGCACTTGCTTGAGCGTCCCCGTATCGGTGGGGGTGGCGGTTGAGACCAAGGTGTTGGTGATGGTTGCGCTGTTGGCACCGGCGGCAATGGCCGCAGGCTGGGTATAGCTGGGTTCGGCCCAACGGTAGCCCGCAGGGGCAGTGGGCAGCGCGCCTTCGGCCACCGTGCAGGCGCTGCCTTGCTGGATGGTGATGGGGGCAGCGCTGCCCTGGTTGGCCGCCACCACCAGGCTGCCGCTGAAGGACGTTGCCGGGCCGGTGCAGCTCACGGTAAACGGAATCTCACCGGCAAAGGGCGCCGCGCCTGCGGGTCCGGTGACTACCTTGTTCACGGTCAGCTGCGCAGCGGCGACAGAGCGCAGGTACCAGTTGCCATCGTCTGCGTCACGCACCAGTTCGTAGCGGATGCCGCCAGCGTCCAGGAAACCGTCTGGCAGCGCAAAGACACTGGCCGCCGAGGTGGCTGCGCCACCGGTCACGCGCACCACCAAAATGCCTTTGCCGGTGGTGAAGGCCGGCGCGCTGGCCGCATCGGGCAGCACCGAGAGCAGGGTGGGGCTGCCACCTGCCGCTGTCGCATTCACCTGCAGCACATCGCTGACCGAGGTGGATGCATCGTTGAGCACGGTGTTGAGCACCAGGCTGCCACCATTGGCGGTATAGACACCCGCCAAGGCCAGGGTGTTGTTGGGACTGGCATCGCTGCGTGCCAGCGACACGATGCCGCCAGCATTGTTCAGATTGCCCGTGGCTGCCAGGCTGGGCAGCAAGGAGGCATCGAGCAGCGCATCGCTTTGCAGGTTCAGCACCGTAAAGGACGAGGCGGCGGTGGCCTCCCACAAGGCGGCGCGGTTCAGGTTCAAGGTCAGCTGACCGCCGCTCGCCAACTGGCTGCTGCCCTTGTAGTGGCCTTCGTTGCCGGTGTAGGTGGCCGTGCTGGTGGCATCGGCGTTCCAGACCACCGGGGCCGTCGTGGCGGTGACTGCATCCAGGCTGGTACTTCCGCTGGCCGAGAGGTAGTTGAAAGAGCTGCCCTGCGCGTTGACGACAAGGCCCGAGCCTGCGCTAAAGCTGCCATTGCTGCGCAGTTGCAGGCCAATGCCTGCGGCACCCGATGCGGTGATGGTGTTGCCCGCCAGCGGCCACCCAGCAACGCCGCCGATGCGGATATCCACGGCTGCAGCACCCGCGCCTGCCACCGTCACGCTGGTGGCACCATTCAGGGTGACTTGGGAATTCGTCACCACGACGCCTGGCGTGAGGCCCGAGGCGGCTGCCGTGTTGACCGTGGTGGTACCTGTTACGGTGGTGGTGCCGCCCTGGCTCCACAGCGGTGCGTAGCTGTAGAGCGCGTAATAGTTGGATTGGAAATCCAGCGTGAGATCACCGCCCACCGTGACCGTGCCCGCGCCTACATACAGGCCCGAGCGGGTGCCGCCTTGGCTGGTGATGCTGAGGTTTTGTTGGTAGTTGGCCGTGCCTGCGTTGTTGCGCACTCCATCGCGGGTGTTGATTCTGGCCGAGGGCGTTCCGGTGTTGGAACTGACCGTGACATTGCCCTGGAAGATCGCCGCCCCGGTGGTGTTCGCTTCTATACCCGCCGCATTGTTGGCCCCGCTGGGTTTGTTGATCGTGACGTCCTTCAGAAAAGTGCCATTCCCAGCACCAGACAACAGGATGCCCCGGCTGTTGTCGCCGTTGGTGTCGGTGACGGTCAGCACGCCATTGACGGTGGTGTTGCCAGTGATTTGCACCAAACCGGTGGCCAGCCATCCATTGACGGTAACGGCCATGGGGTCTGCGGTGTAGACGCAGGTCAGACCATTGTCCGAAGCCTGCGTGGTGTAAGTCGATGCGCTGAGGTTGGCCGGGCAGGCCAGCGCTAGCTGAGGTGCTGCAAACAACCCTGCGAGCAAGCTGCCATGGAGGGCAGCCTTGCCCAAAGGCGTAACGGAGCGGGACAAGTTCAGATGCGAAGTCGCGGATTCGGAAGCGAGGTGCATGGCGTATTTGTAATAAATATACTGAATAAGTAATTTCTACAAGATAACCGCAACAATTTAATTACGCTAGAGCGTTGCTCCCCAAACGACTCTAAAAAATGTGAACTTTAATAAAGTCATTCAGTTTGTTGATGGAGTGTTTGATTTGTGCGTCGGCTGGGGCATGCCTGCGGTCTTGCTCGCCGGTGGCCGCCCTCAAAACACCCGCCCTTCCTCCAAATGCGTCCGCGTGCCATTGAGCACATAGTCCCCCACCACCCGGGTTTTGTGCAGCAGCGGGTTGTGGCTAAAGATCGTGCGCAGGTTGCGCCAATGCCGGTCCAGGTTCAGCTGGCGCGAGGTGGCGGAGGCGCCGCCTACTTCAAACAGGCGCTCGCCGGCATTCAGCGCCAGGCGGCTGACGACCAGCTGGGTCTGGGCGGTGGCCAGCGCGCCTTGCAGGACGACATCGTCCGCGCTTTGCGGCGCATGCACGATGGCATAGGCGCCCTGGTCCAGCTGGCGGGCGTTGGCGGTGATCAAGGCATCGATCGCATAGCTGGCGGCGGCCAGCTCGCCGACGACGGCCTGCACAAAGTGGTCGTCGCGTGAGCGCTCTGCCGGGCTGTGCATCGCAGGCCGGCCCAGCTGCAGCACATAGTGGCGCGCATCGGCCAGGATGTTGCGCACAATGCCGGCGGCAGTGGCTACCAGGATCAGCTGGCGCAGCGCAGAGGCATGGCGGCCGGCCAGGTGGTTGCGCGCGCCGGGGCTGATTTCGTCGTCATAGACCAGCACATTATCCAACTCTAGGCTGCCGCTGGCGGTCAGCCGCTGGCCCATGCCGTCCCAGTCGTCGAGTACCCGCACGCCATCGCGCTGCACGGGGATCACGGCATTGACGCCCTGGCCCTCGTCATTGGTGGCAAAGACGTTGAAGTAATCCGCATAGGCCGTGCCGGTGGCGTAGTACTTCTTGCCATTCAAGCGGTAGTGCAGCCCCTCGCGCAGCAGGGTGGAGGTGCTGATGCCGGCGCGTGCCGTGCCCAGCTCGGTAAAGGCGCCACCAAACAGCTTGCCCTGCAAGGCCCAGGCGCTTTGGCGCTGGGCCAGGGGCGAGGGCTTGGTCTCCAGCCGCAGCAGCTCGGTGGTGTTGAAGTGGGTGCGCAGCGCATGGGCCACGTTGGAATCCGCTGCGGCTAAGGTGCTGACCACCTCGACCACATCGGCGACCGATCCGCCCGGCCCGCCCTGTTCGCGGCCAATACGCAGCCCCCCCAGGCCCGATGCGCGCAGCAGGTCAAAGGCCGCCCAGGGCGGCTCGCGCAGCAGCTCGCGCTGCGCGGCGCCTCGGCCGATATCGGCAGCCAGCTGGGGCAGGCGGGCCAGCAGGTCATCGCGGCTGGGGTGGCGGGAGCGCAGGGGAGGAACCGAGGCATTCATGGCGGTGCACCTGTTGGGTTTAAGCGGCCGCTGACGCGGGGGCCTGCGTAGCTGCCACATAAGGCACACGGCCTTCGACCGGGTGGCCGGGGTCGGTAAAGCCCAGGGTCGAGGGGTGGCCGGCGGCGACCAGGCGGTTGACCAGGGCCTCGTCATCGGCGGTGAATTGGTAGTCCAGCGCGCGGATATAGCCATCCCATTGCTCCGGCGTGCGCGGGCCGGCGATGGCGGCGGTCACCAGGCGGTTGTTCAGCACCCAGGCCAGCGCAAAGTCCACCGGGCTGATGCCACGTTCGTCGGTGTGCTTTTTGATCTCGGCGGCAATGTCGATGGACTCGGGGCGCCACTCGGTCTCGAGCATGCGCTTGTCCAGCCGCGCGGCGCGCGAGCCGGGCTCGGCCGCTTCCACATTCGGGTACTTGGCGGTCAGCACGCCCCGGGCCAGCGGGCTGTACGAGACCACGCCCAGGCCGTAGGCGGCGGCAGCGGGCAGTTGCTCGGCCTCGGCCGTGCGGTTGACGATGTTGTAGAGCGGCTGGCTGGCGATGGGGCGGTCAATGCCTTCGGCGTCTGCCAGGTGCGCCACCTCGGCAATGCGCCAACCGCGAAAGTTGGACAGCCCAAAGTAGCGCAGCTTGCCCGCGCGCACCAGGTCGCCAATGGCGCGCACCGCCTCGCCCAGCGGCGCATCAAAATCGGCGCGGTGAAAGTAGAGCAGGTCGATGTAGTCGGTGCCCAGGCGGCGCAGGCTGTTGTCGACCGACTCGATGATCCATTTGCGTGAGGTGCCGCGCCGGTTCGGGCCCTCGCCCAGCGGGTTGCCGAACTTGGTGGCTAGCACCCAGTCATGGCGGTCATGGGCGAGCGCGCGGCCGACCACCTGCTCGGTCAGGCTTTTTTGGTAGACGTCGGCCGTGTCGATAAAGTTGATGCCCTGGGACTTGGCCTTGGCGATGATCGCGTGCGCGCTCTGCTCATCGGTGGGGCCGCCAAACATCATGGTGCCCAGGGCCAGGCGGGAGACTTTGAGGCCGCTGCGGCCGAGATAACGGTAGGTCATGGCAAAAGAGAAAACGAAGGGTTAGTGAAAGGAAATCACGGAGGTCTGCAGCTCAGAGGCCGGTGGCAGCTGCGGATGGTGGCAGGCCACCAGGTGGCCATTGCCGCTGTCGCTGAGCAGCGGTTCCTGCGCAGTGCACAGTGCCGTCGCGCGCGGGCAGCGCGGGTGAAAGCGGCAGCCGCTGGGCAGGTTCTGCGGGCTGGGCAGGTCGCCGCCCAAGGGGGCTGCCTGGCGGTGGCGGGTGGGGTCAGGCACGGCATCGAGCAGCGCCTGGGTATAGGGGTGGCGCGGGCTGCTCCACAAGCTGCGGCGGTCGGCACTCTCGACAATGCGGCCCAGGTACATCACCAGCACCCGGTCGGCAAAGTACTGCACGACCGACAGGTCATGCGAGATGAACAAATAGGACAGGCCGAACTCGCGTTTCATCTCAACGAGCAGGTTCAGGATCTGCGCCTGGATCGACAGATCCAGCGCCGAGACCGGCTCGTCGCAGACCACCAGATCGGGCTGCAGCATCAGCGCGCGGGCAATGCCCAGGCGCTGGCGCTGGCCGCCGGAGAACTCATGCGGGTAGCGGCCCAGCGCGCTGCGCGGCAGGCCCACACGGTCCAGCAGGCGTTCGACCTGGCGGCGGCGCTGGGCGCGGTCGCCCAGGCCATGCACCTGCAAAGGGGTCTCCAAGATCGTGCCGATGCTGTGGCGCGGGTTGAGCGAGGCAAACGGGTCCTGGAAGATCATCTGCATGCGCTTGCGCAGGCTGCGCAGCCGCGCGCCTTGCAAGGGCAGAATGTCTTCGCCGTCCAGCGCCACCTGGCCGGCGGTGGGCGTCTCCAGCCGCAGCAGGCTGCGGCCCAGCGTCGATTTTCCGCAGCCCGATTCGCCCACCAGGCCGACGGTCTCGCCCTTGGCAATGCTGAACGACACGCCATCGACGGCGCGCAGCACGCCCTTGGGCAGTTTGAAATGGGTCTGAAGATCGCTGACAGTCAGCAGGCTCATGGCAGTCCTAGGCAAGGTGGGCGCTGCGTGCAGACGCAGGCAGGGTGATGGGGCAGGCGCTCAGGCGCTGGGGGCCGGCTACTTGCAAGGGCGGCACAACGCTGTGGCAATAGGCCTGGGCGCGCGGGCAGCGCGGCGCAAAGGCGCAGCCGGCCTGGCCAATGGCCGAGGTGATGCTGCCGCGAATCTCGGTCAGCGGCCCATCGAGGTAGTGCGCGCCGGGCTGCAGCCGGGGCGATGCCGCCAGCAGGCCCTGGGTGTAGGGGTGCAGGGGCTCGTCAAACAGCGGGCCCGGGCGGGCCTGCTCCACCTCGCGGCCGGCATACATCACCACCACGCGGTCAGCCCATTGCGACACCACACCCAGGTCGTGCGTGATCAAGATGAGGCCCATCGACAGCTCCTTGCGCAGCCGGTCAAGCAGATCCAGCACCTGGGCCTGGATGGTCACATCCAGTGCGGTGGTCGGCTCGTCGGCGATCAGCAGGCGCGGGCGGCAGGCAATGGCCATCGCAATCATCACGCGCTGGCGCATGCCGCCCGAGAGCTGGTGCGGGAAATCATCGACCCGGCGCTGCGGATCGGGGATGCGCACGGTATCGAGCAGCTCGATGGCGCGCAGCCGCGCGGCCTTGGCGCTCAGGCCCTCGTGCTGGCGCAGCACCTCGGCAATCTGCCAGCCAATGGTGTAGACCGGGTTGAGCGAGGTCATCGGCTCCTGGAAGATCATGCCGATCTCGCGCCCGCGCAGCTGGCGCATCGCCGGCTCGCTCAGGTCCAGCAGGTTCTGGCCGTTGAACCAGACCTCGCCCTGCGCAATGCGGGCCGCGCGCGGCAGCAGGCGCATCAGCGCGAGGGCGGTGAGCGATTTGCCCGAGCCCGATTCGCCAACAATCGCCAAGGTCTCGCCCGCCTGCACGCTGAAGCTCAGCCCACGCACCGGATCGAGCTGCGGAAAACGGATGCTCAGCCCGCGCACATCCAACAAAGAGGTTTCGGACATTCAGCGCTCCTGCGACAGACGGGGGTTGAGGGCGTCGTTCAAGCCATCCCCAATCAGGTTGAAGGCCAGCACGGCAAACACAATGGCCAGGCCGGGAGCCGCAGTCAGGTACCAGGCGGTGCGCAGCAGGTCACGGCCCATGCCGATCATGCTGCCCCAGCTGACGACGTTCGGGTCGCCCATGCCCATGAAGGACAGCGCCGATTCGAGCAAGATGGCCGAGGCCACCATCACCGACGAGGTGACGATGATGGGCGGCAGCGCATTGGGCAGCATCTCGCGCAGGATGATGCGGCTGTGCGAGTAGCCCAGCGCGCGGGCGGCCAGCACAAACTCCTTGTGGCGCAGCGCGCGGAACTCGGCCCGCACCAGGCGTGCCACCGTCGGCCAGGTCACCAGGCCAATCGCCACGACGATGGTGCTGATCGCAGGCTGGGCAATCGCCACCAGCACCACCAGCAAGATAAAGCTGGGTATCGTCTGGAACAGCACCACCACGCGCTGCAGCAAGTCATCGACCCAGCCGCCAAAGTAGCCGCTGACGGCGCCAATGCCAATGCCCAGGCTCAGACCGATCAAGGTGGCCGACACGCCGACCAGCAGCGACACGCGCGCGCCATGGGCAATGCCGGCGGCCACATCGCGGCCCATCGAGTCGGTGCCGAGCAAATAGGCCCCATCCTGGCCGGGCCAGAGAAAGGGCTGGGCCACCATGTCCAGCGGATCGCCGGGAAAGAGCCAGGGCGCCGTGATCGCCAGCAGCAGCACGGCCAGCAAAAAGCCGCAGCCCAGCATGGCCGTGGGGTTGCGCAGAAACACGCGCAGCGCGCGGTAGCCCTGGCTGCCGCTGCCGGCGTTGGCGGCACTGGTGCTGGTGCGCACCGCATCGGGCGCATGCAGATTGGGCCAGGGCGCGGCATCGGGCTCGGCATTGCTGGTGGTACTGTGCGCCGCTTGCGCGGCCGCCAGCGGGTGGGCGGCGGCCGGGGGGATCTGCAGCGCCTGGGACGAAGAAGACAAAGACATCAGCGCACCTCGATTCGGGGATCCAGCCAGGCATGCAGCAGATCGACCAGCACATTGGCGGCGATCACGAGCAGGGAAGAGAGAAACAGCACACCCATCAGCACGCTGAAATCGCGGCTCAGCACGGCCTCAAAGGCCAGGCGCCCCAGGCCGGGCCAGCTGTAGACGGTCTCGACGACGACCGCGCCGCCGAGCATGCCGCCCAGGTGCATGCCGGCCATCGTGGTGACGGGCAGCAGCGCATTGCGCAGCACATGGCGTACGGTGATGCGCCAGGGCGAAAGGCCTTTGGCCGCCGCGGTGCGCACAAAGTCCTGCGACTGCACCTCCAGCATCGCCGCGCGGGTGAGGCGGGCATAGATCGCCACATAGAAGAGTGCGAGCGACGTGGCCGGCAGCACCATGTAGCGCAGCTGGTCGAGCACGGCGGCCAGGCCGCTCAGCTGCGAGCCAATGCTGGCCGAGCCGCCACTGGGCAGCCAGCCAAGCTTGACCGAGAACAGCACGATCAGCATCAGCCCGGTCCAAAAGCCCGGCACCGAATAGAACAGCAGCGACAGAACCGACAGCAGGCGGTCGGGCAGGCGGCCGGCAAAGTAGGCCATCGCCGTGCCCAGCGCAATGCCCAGGCTCAGTGCAATCGCCAGCGCCAGGCCCATCAGCAGCAAGGTGCTGGGCAGGCGCTGGCCGATCAGCTCCATCACCGGCATGTTGTAGCGGGGCGAGAAGCCCAGGCTGAAATGCGCCAGGTTGCCCAGGTAGGCCTGCAGCTGCTCCAGCACGCTCAGATCCAGCCCAAAGCGCGTGCGCAGCGCCGCCAGGGTTTCGGCCGTGGCCGCCCCCGATTCGCCGGCCATCACATCGGCTGCATCACCGGGCGTGAGCTGCAGCAGCAAAAAGTTCAAAATCGCGACGCCCAGTACCGTCGGCACTGCATATTTGGCATTGAACCAGAGCGATCGCAATAAACGTGGGGTGGTATTCATGCGCATTATTCATCGGGAGGTGACCTGTGCATGATAGGAGCGTTCCTGTGTTATCGCCGGTATTTGCAGCATGCCATTTCATATATCAAAAGGCGCAAATTAAATAACAAATATCGGTATCTGATTTTTATCGGTTGGTGGCTGCTCGCCAAAGTTTTTCGTGGTGATTTGAACCGGAGACAGCATATTTTGTTTGGCTTGCTGCATATGGCCGCAAGCTATAAGCGCGGGTGGACGCTGCGCAGGTCGCTGGCACCGCGCTTGCGGCTCTGTTTGCATATCGGCGCTGATGGCTGATTTTTAAATATGCAAATGCAAAATCGGCGCAAGAGCGGGATCGCGATTCATGGGATTATTCAAGCCAATGCGGATGCTGAATGGCTGGTTTATCTATCAGCCGGTTCGCCATCCTTTGTATTGACAACCTTGGCCGCTCCATGAACTCTGCAATACCGCTGGAAAAACTCGCTGATCGAGAGACATTCGCCTCACCGCTGGCATTTCCGGACAGCCCCCTGTCGCAGGCTTTTGCGCAGCCGATTCTGCTGGGCCTGTTTTTGCCGATCCAGGCGGGAGGCTGGAGTGCCTCGACCTTGCCGCGCAGCACCGACTGGCGCTTTGACTACAACAAGGACCTGGTGCTGAAGGCCGAGAGCCTTGGGTTCGATCTGGTGTTTGCGCTGTCGCAGTGGCTGCCCAAGGGCGGCTATGGCGGCGTGTTCAATGGCGACGCGCTGGACTCCTTCGCCACCACGGCGGCGCTGACCTCGGTCACGAGCCGCATCATGCTGATCTCGACCATCCATGTGCTCTACGGCCCGCTGCACCCGCTGCACCTGGCCAAGTGGGGCTCCACCCTGGACCATATCTCGGGCGGGCGCTGGGGCATCAATATCGTCACCGGCCACCGCGAGGTGGAGCACCAGATGTTTGGCTGGGACCAGATCGAGCATGACCGTCGCTATGACCTGGCCTCCGAGTTCATCGAGGTGGTGCAGCGCCTGTGGTCTTACGACGATAACTACTCGTTTGAAGGCATCTCGCCCTGGAAGCTGGGGGGCGGTTTTGTCAGCCCCAAGCCGCGCTTTGGCCGGCCCGCGCTGGTCAATGCCACCGGCTCGGACGCCGGCATTGCCTTCGCAGCCAGGCATTCGGACCTGGTCTTTATCACGAGCCCCGGCGCATCCGACTTTGCCCGCGCCATCGAGGTGCTGCCCGCCCATGCCGCCCGCGTCAAGCAAGAGGCGCGCAATGCCGGCCGCACGGTGCGCACCTTGCTCAACCCGATGGTCATCAGCCGCGACACCGAGGCCGAGACCTGGGCCTACCACGATGCCATCGTCTCCCACCAGGACCAGCGCACGCCCGAGGGCTTTAGCAGCTTGAAGAGCGACGCCCATGCCTGGCGCGGCCGCACGGCCCTCGATGCCCCCAAGCGCCGCGCCATTGGCGGCAATATCGAAGTGATCGGCACGCCCGAGCAGGTGGTGGAGCAGTTTGTGCAGCTCAAGCGTGCGGGCATCGATGGGCTGCAGCTGAGCTTTTTTGACTTCAAGCCCGACCTGGAATTTTTTGGCGACCGCATCTTGCCGCTGATGAAGCAGGCGGGGCTGCGCTTCTAGCCGCAGCACCTGCGCTGCGCTGTGCGCCGCACTTATCCACAGACTTTCTCCGTCCCTCCCGTTTTTCCTTTGCGCTTTTTTGCGTGCTACCCGCGCCTTGTCTGCGCCTTTTCTCCTGGACCATTGCCCATGCGAACTCTCTACAAAAACCTGGCCTGGGGCCTGCTGGCTGCCAGCAGCTTTGGGGCTGCCTACGCCCAGGCACCAGCCACGCCCGTCAAGGGCGGCACGGTCACGTCTGTCGTCGCGCAAGAGCCGACCTCGCTGGTGTCCTTTCTCGACACCAAGACCGACAACCGCGATGTCAGCGCCAAGATCACCGAAGGCCTGCTGCGCTATGACGCCAAGTTCCAGCCCCAGCCGCTGCTGGCAACGTCCTGGACGGTCAGCCCCGATGGCCTGCAGTACCGCTTCAAGCTGCGCGAGGGGGTGAAGTTCCATGATGGGCGCGACTTCAGCTCGGCCGATGTGCGCTACTCGTTCCTGACCCAGAAGAAGCAGGGCCCGCGCGGCCGCATCACCTTGCAGAACCTGGAGCGGGTTGATACGCCTGACGCGCATACCGCAGTGCTGGTGCTGTCCAAGCCCGCGCCGTTTTTGCTCAAGTCGCTGTCATCGGCCGAGCTGCCCATCGTGCCGGCGCACCGCTATGGCGATGGCGATCCGCTGGGCAGCCCGAACTCCAATGCGCCGGTGGGCACGGGCCCCTTCATCTTTGAGCAGTGGGTGCGCGGCAGCCATGTGATCCTCAAGCGCAACCCCCACTACTGGCGCCCCGGTGTGCCCCATGTGGACCGGGTGGTGATCCGCTTTGTGCGCGATCCGGCTGCGATCTCGGCCGCCATCGAAACGGGCGAGGCCGATGTGGCGCAGAACCTGGCCCTGGCCGACCTGGGCCGCTTGCTGCAAAAGCCCACGCTCAAGCTTGACGCCAGCTATGACGCGTTCCTGAACAATGCCTCCTTCCTGGAGTTCAACGTCGAGAACCCGGTGCTGTCCAAGCCCGAGGTGCGCCATGCAATTGCCCATGCGGTGGACCGCAATTTCATCGTCAACAACGTCTACTACAAGCAGGCCGAGCTGGTGAACTCGCCCATCCCCAAGGTGCTGGGCGCCTACTACGACGACAGCCAGTTCAAATACGGCTTTGATGTGGCCCGCGCCAACCAGCTGCTCGACAGCGCCGGCTACCCGCGCCAGGCCAATGGCCAGCGCTTTGCGCTCAAGCTCACCTACATCCCCGGCGCGCAGTTCAAGCAGACGGCCGAGTACCTGCGCTCGGCGCTCAACCGCGTGGGCATCAAGGTGGACATTCTGGATGGTGACCTGCCCACCTTCCTCAAGCGCGCCTACACCGCTCGCGAGTTTGACCTGAACCTCAACGGTCTGGGCCGCTTGTTTGATCCCTCGGTGGGCGTGCAGCGCATCTACTGGTCCGACGGCATCAAGAACCCGCTGATCTGGATCAATGCCTCGCACTACAACAACCCGCAGGTCGACAACCTGTTCCGCCAGGCTGCTGTCGAGGTCGACGAGGCCAAGCGTGCCGCGCAGTTCCGCGAGATCCAGCAGATCGTCGGCCGTGATCTGCCGGTCTACCCGATCGCCACCGTGCCCTCTGCGCTGCGGGTACACAGCACGCGGGTGCATGGGCTCAACAACAGCATTGACCTGACGTCTGGAGACTTTTCTGACCTGTGGCTGGAGGCTAGCAAATGACGACGACCATCGACTTTCCCAACGAAACCACGCTGAGCGAGAGCGCAGTAGCGGCGCCCGGCGTTGCTGCCAGCCTGGCCTTTGCCAGTGCCCGCGAGCAGTTGCAAGCGCTGGCCGATGGCCGCGTCAGCGCGGTGGAGCTGCTGGAGCAGGCGCTGGCCCGCATCGAACGCCATGATGGTGAGCTGAACGCGATCCCGGTGCGGGCGATAGAGCAAGCCCGGCGCGATGCCCAGGCGGCAGATGCCGCCTTGCAGCGGGGCGAGCGCAAGCCACTCTTGGGCCTACCGATCACCGTGAAGGAGAACTTTGATGTGGCCGGCCTGCCCACCACCGTGGGCAACCCGGACTACCGCAGCAATATCGCCCGGCAGGATGCGCCGGCGGTGGCGGCCTTGCGCGCGGCGGGCGCGGTGCTCATCGGCAAAAGCAATGTGCCGCTGGCGCTGAGCGATCTGCAAAGCTACAACGCGGTGTACGGCAGCAGCAGCAACCCCTGGGATCTGCAGCGTACGCCCGGTGGCTCATCGGGCGGCAGCGCAGCGGCCGTGGCGGCGGGCTTTGTGGCGCTGGAGCTGGGCACCGACATTGGTGGCTCGGTACGCATCCCCGCGCACTTCAACGGCGTGTTTGGCCACAAGACCAGCTATGGGCTGATCTCGATGCGCGGCACCGGCGCGCCGCAAGGGCGCTTTAGCGCGCGGGATCTGTCGGTGGCCGGGCCGCTGGCGCGCACTGCGCTGGATCTGGAGCTGGCGCTGGAGCAGCTGCTCAACCTCGATCCGCTGCAGGCCAAGGGCTGGCGGGTGAGCCTGCCTGCAGCCCGCCACCAGCGGCTTCAGGATTTTCGGGTGCTGGTGCTGGATGCCTGGCCGGGCCAGGAGGCGAGCCTGTCCGAGCAACTGGTGATTGCGCGGGTCGTCAGCGCCTTGCAGGCCCAGGGGGTGCAGACCACGCAGTGGCGCGATTTGCCGCCTGCGCAGCGCCCTGATTTGAGCGAGCAGCACCGCACCTACCGCAGCCTGCTGGGCTCATCCGTCGCCAATGCGGCGCCGCTGTCCGAAGCGCAGCAGCAGCGCCTGGCCGAGCTGGAGCCGGACGACCGCAGCGCCGAGGCCGCCTTGCTGCGTGCGCCCAGCCTGCCCCATGCCACCTGGCTGCAGGACAACGAGCACCGCCATGCGCTGAGCCACCAGTGGGAGCAGCTGTTCAAGGACTATGACGTGGTGCTGACCCCCGTGGCGCCCACCCCTGCCTTTGCGCACCAGCAGCAGGGCCACAAGGAGGCGCGCCGCTTTCCCGTGGCCTATGCCGATGGGGTGCGCGAGATCGGATTTCGCGAGCTGTTTTACTGGGCCGGCTTGCCGGTGCTGCCGGGCCTGCCTGCGACCAGCTTCCCCGTCGGGCTGGATGACGAGGGCCTGCCGATCAGCGCCCAGGTGGTCGGCCCCTATCTGGAAGACCGCACCACGATCGCCTTTGCCCATGCCTGGGAGCAGGCCCAGGGCGGCTATGTGGTGCCGCCCCGCTATGCGCAGGGGGATGCATGAGCGCCGTGCTGCAAGTGCTGCAGCAGCCACGGGAAGCGGCCAGCCCGGGCCCGGCCTTGGACGAGGCCAGCTTGCTGGCCCGCGCCCAGGCGCTGATCGGCGAGCTGGCGGCTTTGGCGGAGGCGCATGACGCCAGCGGCGCTGCACCGGCGCCGCAGTTTGCGCTGCTGCACCAGGCCGACTTGCTGCGGCTGACCATTGCCCGCGAGGCCGGTGGCCATGGCGCCGGCCTGGCCAGCGCCCGTGCGGTGGTGGGCGCCATTGCCCAGGGCGACCCGGCGGTGGCCTTGATTTTGGCCATGCACTACAGCAACCATGCGGCGATTGCCCGCTCGCAACGCGCAGCGCAGGGCGAGTGGCCTGCAGCGCTGGCGGACGAGCTGATTGCAGCCAGCCTGCAAGGCCCCGCCCTGCTCAACGCCGCCCAGGTGGAGCCGGAACTGGGCTCGCCCTCGCACGGCGGCCTGCCGGCGGCGCAGGCCAGGCGCGTGGCCGGAGGCTGGCAGCTGAGCGGCCACAAGGTCTATGTGACGGGAGGGCCGCTGCTGGCCTGGATCAGCGTGCTGGCGGTGACCGATGAGGCCGAGCCGCGCCTGGGCAGCTTTGTGCTGCCCCGAGGCACGGCCGGCGCGCGCCTGGTCGATACCTGGAACCCCCTGGGCATGCGCGCCACCGCGAGCCAGGACCTGGTGTTCGATGGCGCCTGGGTGCCCGAGCACCATGCGGTGGGCCTGCGCCCGGCCAGCCTGGGCCTGCAGCGCGAGGCCCATGGCATTGCCTGGTACTTCAGCCTGGTGGCCACGGTCTATGACGGCGCGGCGCGCTCGGCGCGTGATTGGCTGGGTGCGTTTTTGAACCAGCGCCGCCCCAGTGCGCTGGGTGGTGCCAGCCTGGCATCACTCGCCACCGTGCAGGAAAAGTTTGGCGAGATCGAGCTGCTGCTGCAAACCAGCGACTGGCTGCTGGACAGCCATGCCCGCGCCTACGACAGCGGCGCCGCACCCGATGGCCTGGTCGCCGTGGCCAAGCATGTGGCGGTGGACAACGCGCTGCGCGTGGCACAACTGGCGCTGGAGCTGGCCGGCAACCACGGCCTGGCGCGGCGTAATCCGCTGGAGCGCCATCTGCGCAATGTGCTGTGCAGCCAGATCCATTCGCCCTCCAACAGCCTGATCCGCAGCAACAGCGGCCGTGCGGCCCTGCAAAAGCGCCAGGCCGCTGCCTGAGCGCCATCCTTGTTTCCTCTCCTTGGTACCTCGCATGTCTATTGATTCCGATTTCTCGCTCGCCACGCGCCGCCACTTTATGCTGGCCGCTGCTGCCACCGGCATCGGCACGGCAGTCCCCAGCCTGGCCTGGGCCCAGGACAAGCCGCAAAAAGGCGGCACCCTGAACCTGCTGCTGTTTCCCGAACCACCGACCCTGACGACGATTGCGCACACCGCCGGCTCGTCAGTGACGATCTCGGGCAAGGTCACCGAGGGGCTGCTGACCTATGACTTCAACCTCAACCCGCAGCCGCAGCTGGCCGTTGCCTGGTCGATCAGCCCCGATGGCCTGGTCTACCGCTTCCAGCTGCGCCAGGGCGTCAAATGGCATGACGGCAAGCCTTTCACCTCGGCCGATGTGGTGCACTCGATTGCGCTGCTCAAGGAGTTCCACCCCCGGGGCCGCGCCACCTTTGCCGGCGTGGCCGAGGTGCAGGCGCCCGATGCGCACACCGTGGTGCTCAAGCTCAGCCGCCCCATCCCCTACCTGATCACGGCGCTGGCGGCCTCGGAGTCGCCCATCGTGCCCAAGCACCTGTATTCCAGCGGCCGGGCCGACACCAACCCGGCCAACAATGCGCCGGTGGGCACGGGCCCCTTTGTGTTCAAGGAATGGGTGCGCGGCAGCCATGTGATCTACGAGCGCAACCCCCATTACTGGGATGGCGACAAGCCCTATATCGACCGGCTGGTGGTGCGCTTTATCCCCGATGCCGCTGCGCGCACAGCGGCCATCGAAAGCGGACAGGT
Organism: Comamonas sp. MYb21; assembly: GCF_037479395.1. Classification (NCBI taxonomy): domain Bacteria; kingdom Pseudomonadati; phylum Pseudomonadota; class Betaproteobacteria; order Burkholderiales; family Comamonadaceae; genus Comamonas; species Comamonas sp. MYb21. The sequence goes on from NZ_JBBGZC010000002.1 coordinate 38,297, forward strand.
GCAGATTGCGCCCAGCTCGCCAGTGCCCTTTGCCGAGGTGGAGCGCCTGCGCGCCAAGCCGGGCCTGCAGTTCGAGACCCGGGGCTATGAGTACATCAACAGCGTTTACCGGCTGGAGTTCAACCTGGAGAGTGAGCTGCTCAAGGACCTGCGCGTGCGCCAGGCCATTGCCCATGCGCTGCAGCGCGAGAACCTGCTCAAGGTGGCCTGGTACGGCCAGGGCAAGCTGACCACCGGGCCGGTGCACCCGGCGCTGAAGAAGTTCTATGTGCCCGATCTGCCGGTGCTGCCCTATGACACCAAGCGTGCCGAGAAGCTGCTGGACGACGCGGGCCTGACGCGCGGCAAGGCCGGCGGCCAGTGGCGTGCACGGTTGAACCTGACCCCCATTCCCAACGAGGGCGGCCAGCGCACGGGCGATTTCCTCAAGCAGGCGCTGGGGCGCATCGGCATCGATGTGCAGATCAACAGCCAGGACTTTGCCACCTATATCAAGCGCATCTACACCGACCGCGCCTTTGACCTGCATGTGAGCGCGATGAGCAACACCTTTGACCCGACCGTGGGCATTCAGCGGCTGTACTGGTCCAAGAGCTTTCAGCGCGGGCTGCCGTTCTCGAACGGTTCGCACTATGCCAGCCCCGAGGTGGACCGCCTGCTGGAGTCTGCCGCCGTCGAGATGAACGAGGCCCAACGCATCCGCGAGGTGGCCGAGTTCCAGAAGCACATCGCCACCGACCTGCCCGACATCACCCTGGTCGCCCCCGACATCTACACCATTGCCGACAAGCGCGTGCGCAACCACACCGTGGGCTCCGATGGCGTGGCCGGCAACCTGGCCGGCGTCTGGCTGGCCGCATCCTGATCCCGTTCCCCCAAGGAGAAACCGATGACAAGCCCTTCCGACACATCGAGCGTGCAGGCCGCGCAGGCCGCAAAACCGAGCTCACTCTGGTACACCCGCTGCCCTGTTCCATCCCCGCTGGGCATTGCCGCGCAGCAAGGCTGGCTGCAGCAGGCCTTTGCGGCGCTGGGTATTGGGGTCGAGTCCATCTTTGACTCCAAGGACCGCAGTGTGCGCGAGAGCCATTTTGACCACCGCCTGCCCTGGTCCTTTCGCCAGGGCGGCAATATTCCGCCGATCTGGGCTCGGGCCAAGGGCCGCGATACGCGCCTGGTCGCCATCACCTGGACAGACGAGTTCCAGGCGCTGGTGACCCTGCCGGGCCGGGGCATCGACAAGCCCGAGGACCTGGCGGGCAAGCGCTTTGGCGTGCCCCAGCGCGTTAATGACTTGATCGACTTTCACCGCGCGACTGCCCTCAAGGGCCTGGTCTCGGGCCTGTCCTTGGTGGGCCTGCAGCACAGCGATGTGCAGCTGGTCGATCTGGTGATCGAGGAGTCGGTGATCCAGCAGCACGGCACGCCCAGCCTGTTTGGCCTGCGCCGCCGCCACCCGTATTTCCGCGAGGCGGAGGCCTTGGTACGCGGCGAGGTCGATGCGATCTTTGTCAAAGGCGCCGAGGGCCTCTTGGTGGCCAACCTGATTGGCGCGCAGCTGGTCAGCGAGTTTGGCCGCCACCCCGACCCGCGCGTGCGCATCAACAATGGCACGCCGCGCACCCTGACGGTGGATGCCGCCCTGGCCGAGCAGCGCCCGGACCTGGTGCTGGCGCTGCTGCGCGTGGTGCAGCGCGCCGGCCGCTGGGCCCAGGCCCATCCCGACGAGACCCTGCGCTTTGTGGCCCGCGAGATCGCCACCAGCGAAGAGGCCATCCTGGCCTCCAATGGCGCAGACCTGCACCATCACCTGGGCATCAGCCTGGAGCCCGAGCTGGTCGATGCGATCGGCTACTTCAAGGACTTTTTGCTGGAGTGGGGCTTTTTGCCGGCCGATTTCTCGGTGGCCGACTGGGTGGATGCCCGGCCGCTGAACCGTTTGCTGGCCGAGGATGCGCCCGTGCAAAGCGCGGCGCAGCCCGAGGCACTGCGGGCATGAGTGCGCACCCGCATCCCCGCGTGCTGGTCTGCGGTGCGAGCGGCCGCCTGGGCCAGCTGCTGGTGCCACGCCTGCTGGCCCGGCAGGCACGGCCAAGGGTGTTCGTGCGCCAGGCCGCAACCGCCCATGCGCTCTGGGGCGATACGGTCGAGATAGCGCAGGGCAGTTTTGAGGATGCGGCCGCCCTGGGCCAGGCCCTCGTTGGCATTGAGCGCCTCTTCCTGCTCTCTCCGATCAGCCCTACGCTGGCCGAGCAGCAACTGCGCGTGGTGGCGGCCGCGCGCGCTGCCGGTGTGCAGCACATCGTCAAACTCTCCGGCTCGGACTGGACCATAGCCCCGCCTGGCCATTCGCTGTCCGGCGATGCCCATGGCCGCATCGAGCAGGGTCTGCAGGCCAGTGGCATCCCCCACACCGTGCTGCGCCCCAATGCCTGGATGCAGGTGGGCCTGTCGCGCATCGCCGCTGACCTGCACAGCGGCGATGTGATCCGCTCTCAGCACATCGGCGCAGGCGTCTCCTACATCGATGCCCGCGACATTGCTGATGTTGCTGTTGAAGCGCTGCTAAACCCTGAAGTTGCCCAGCAACGCCTGGGCGCACCGGGCCCCTGGGTATTGACCGGCAGCCAGGCACTGCGCCCGCAAAAACTGGCCGAGATCGCATCGCGCCTGCTGGGCCGGCCGATCAACGCCGCCGCGCCTGTGGCTGCCGCCGCCGCCGACCCATTTATCGCGCAGGTGCATGGTGAGTTTTTTGCACTGATGCGCGCGGGGCATGCGGCTGCGGTGACTGCGACGGTGGGGCAGGTGCTGGGGCGGGAGGCGCGGACGGTGGAGGGTTTTTTGGGGGAGGAGCTGGGGGCTTTGGCTGTGGCGGTTTGAGGCCACAGTGGGCGGGCAGTGGGCCGGGTCGTCCGAGGTTAGGCCGGCGGATTACGGCCATTGGGTCACTGATCTTTTGTACTCACCAAAGAGTGAGACCAATACTTTTAGGTTTGTCTAAAGGAGGCAACAGCTAGTTTGCCTTATGCATTGAGAGCTCATACAGTATCTGCCGATCTAGACATGCTGGTTGCATGTCTTCTAAATCTAGTTAGGCAGCACCAATGATCTCGGGAACCGTACAGCTTGGCGAATTGCCTCGTTTAATCAAAGCAGCATTCGTGCTTTTCGCATTCCATATTGCGGTGTATTCGGCGTACGTCGCATGGTCAGCTATTGGAGGCGCCACGGTTCATCCCTTGTGGGTTCTGCACATCCTCGCAGCCTTGTATTTTTTAAGCGAAATTAGACGACCCAACAGACGCCCGACAATATTGATTGGCTACTGTTTTGTGATGTCATTTCTCATTTTCCGTACCGACTACAGGGACGCCATCGCTATGGAAAGGCTTGCGGAAGCCATACCGCAGTCGCTCCTCTGCGTGCTTCCGCTCCTCTTCGCCGGAGTGTGTGTAATTTTGGGAAGGCGCTTTTACGCTGAGGGAGCGAGTGCTGCCTGACCTGTTGGCTCCGCAGCGACGGCTTTGAGCGTTAGCGTTCCCAAAGTCATCGCTGTGGCCAAACCAATTGCACTCGCGTTTTCACGCCATTAATTCGCCTGGCGTTTGGCGTCGCGCGGCGCTTCGCACGAATGGTTGTGATGGGTGTAGATGGGCCCGCGTCAACCCCTTCCAAAGCAGTCATTCGGCCTACATAGGTTTCCGATGACGGCTGAGAGGCGTAGAACCTAGCTTCAACGCAGACTGGTGGAAATGACTGCTTGAAGTAACTGCCGTTGACAGCGAGTTCCGCACATTCAACGGAATGAATCCAAAAGACGGTGAGCGGCGTATAGCGCACATGCCCATTTTTTCCAAACTATCCACCCCCATGAGCCGCCGCCTAAGCCTTCTCGGCATCGGTTCCGCCATCGCAGCGCTGCTGTCTGGCTGTTCTGGTGCCCAGGTGTTGGACCGCCTGGTAGCACATGACACCTACCACGGCCCCACCGGCGTGCCCTACGGGCCCGATCGGCGTCATCTGCTGGATGTGTACCAGCCAGCTACAGGCACGGCGCCCGGCCATGCACCGGTGGTGCTGTTTTTTTACGGCGGCAACTGGACCAGTGGCGAGCGGGCGGAGTACCGCTTCGTTGGCGAAGCGCTGGCAGCCAACGGCATCATCGCGGTGGTGGCCGACTACCGGCTGAGCCCCCAGGTGCAGTTCGAGGGCTTTCTGGCAGATTGCGCCTTGGCGCTGCAGTGGACCTTGGCGCATGCCGCCAGCCTGGGGGGCGACCCCGAGCGGGTGATGGTGATGGGCCATTCGGCCGGGGCTTATAACGCAGCGATGCTGGCGCTGGACCCGCGTTGGCTGGCGCCTTTGGGCCTGACACCCGATCGGCTTGCGGGCTGGATTGGGCTGGCTGGGCCCTATGACTTTTTGCCGATTGTGGACCCCCAGGTGCAGGTTGCTTTTGGCTGGCCGCACACCCCGGCCGATTCCCAGCCCATCTTCTATGCCGACGCCAAGGCACCCCGCACCCTGCTGCTGGCGGCACGCAACGACAAGGTGGTGGACACGCAGCGCAACACCGTCGGCCTGGCAAACCGGTTGCGGGCTGCGGGTACCGACGTGGACATGCGGATCTTTGACCACCTCAGCCACGTGACGACCGTCGCCGCCCTGGCCCGGCCGCTGGACTGGCTAGCCCCGGTACTGCCGACGGTGCTGGACTTTGTGCGCGGGGATCCGAGACCTGTGAGAAGGTGATCAGAGCCGTGACCGGATGCGTCGCGGTGACAAGCTTGCTTTGCTGATGGTCCCTGGGATGCTCCTTCGTGGCGAGAGTCGCATGGTGGCTGGCTGCTGGCGCTAATATGGCGCTTTCGGCCAGAACCGGCCTCCAGCCACCATCGCGCAACGGTGCCAGCCAGCGCTGCTGTCTACCGCTTCCATGCATCACCTCTACACACACCCGTACCAGGGCAGGTTTGGCAATGGCCTGGCCAAGTTGCTCAATTCGCGTCGCTTTGCCACGTATCGGCGAGCGCTGATGTCTCGTCTGCCCTTCATGACCTTGGACAGCGATGTGGTCGATGTGGTCTACATGACATGGCTGGTGGACGAAGCCCTGGCTGGCCCGTTTGCCCCACCGGGCGTGCGCCTCTGGTCTTACCAAGGCCGCACGCCTCTTACGGTGCTGACCTATCGGCATGGCCATTTTGGTCCTCGGTGGATGGGGCCCTTGAGGCGCTTGATGCCTTCGCCATTGCAGAGCAACTGGCGCCTGTACCTGGCAGAGCCGCTGTCTGATGCGCCGCCCGTTCCCACCGTTGCCTTTGTCTACAACGTGATGGACAGCCTCGCCCATGTGGCCGGGACGCGCTTGTTCAGTGATGCCTTGCCATCCCATTGGCCAGCAAGCTTTGATTTCCGCGTGAACCCTGATGAGGCCATTGTCGACATCGCGCCCGGCGATGGCAGCGCGCCAAGATTGGCGGCGAGGGCGGCGAGGGCGGTGAGGGCAGGGGAGGCCGTTTTGTCGCCGCCCTGGTCCGGGATGTTCCATGGCTGGTCAGATGCGGTCGTGCGCCTGGCCTCCCAGGACGCTGCGGTGGTGGAGGTGCCAACAGCGGAGGGCGCCCCTGGCAGATCGGCATTGGCGACGATTGACTTGCCGGTGGATGTTGCGTCGGTGCAGCCCTTGGTGCTGGACACGCAAACCCTGGACTGCCCTTTGTTGCAGAGGCTGGATGCGGACCCGGAGGCGCTCTGCTTTCTGCTGCCCAGCGTGCGCTTCTCTGCCTTGTCCGAGCGGCTTTTACGCGCTTCTACCTGAGGCAGACGCGCTGCGACAGTGTGGTTCGCCCATCAAAACTGAGCGCTTGACGTCAACCGATCAACTAGTAGAATGGCTCATCTTTGAAAGCGCTAGCTGCCCACCCGATGACTGTTGAACTCTCCCCCCGCGCCACTGAATTGGCAGAACATGCCCGGCAATTGCTGGCCGCTGGCGGCTACAACGGCTTCAGCTATGCGGATCTCTCTGAAAAGGTCGGGATAGGAAAGGCCAGCATCCACCACCATTTCCCCAGCAAGGCGGACTTGGTATTGACGGTGGTCCAACGGCATCGTCAGCAATCTGTGGAGGGCTTGGCAGCGATGCAGCAGCATTTGGGCGATGACCCGCAAGCCCAATTGAACGCCTATGTGGATTACTGGGCGCGCTGCATACGCGACGGTTCATCGACGATGTGCATCTGCGCGATGCTGGCCGCAGAAGCGCCGATGATCCCGCCAGACATAGCGGCGGAAGTGCGCGGCTATTTCCAGGATCTGACGCAGTGGCTGGCTGCGGTGATCTCGCAAGGCCAGGCCAAAGCGCAGTTCAAGCCAGAAGCGAATGCGCCGGTAGAAGCGCTTGCCTTGATGTCCACCGTGCATGGCGCGATGCTGACGGCCCGCGCCTTGGGTGATCCCGATGCTTTCCAGACGATCGTGCGCGCGGCGATACATCGGCTGGCAGCTTGAAGAATGGCCCGGTCACCCAGGGTGTCGGGCCCTCTATTTTTTGTCCATCAAACCAATCAACTAGTCGGTTGTTTTTAGAAAGACCACCCCATGCCACATCCCATCTCGACGCTTGGCGCCTTCCATACCGCCATCAGTGTGCTGCCGCTCGCTGCGGGCTTGTACAGCTTTGTCCGCTACCGCGCCATTGAGCCGGCCAAGCGCTCGGGCCAGCTGTACCTGGTCGGTATGCTGTTGTCGGTGCTGACGGCGTTCGGCCTGTCCAGTACCGGAGGATTCAATGCCGGCCATGCCTTGGGCATTCTGGCGCTGTTGGTGATGGGCGGGTCACTGCTCATCCGGCAGCTGCCGCTTCTCCCACGCCTGGCTCCCTACCTGTCGCAGTTCGGCTTTTCGTTCAGCTTCTTTCTGCTGTTGGTGCCGGCCATCGGTGAGACCTTGACGCGGCTACCGGTCAGCCATCCCCTGGCCTCAGGCCCTGAATCGCCTTTGGTGCGCGGCACGGTGCTCGCTTGGCTGGCGATTTTTGTGGTCGGGGCCGCATTGCAAATGTGGTGGATGCGGTCGCAACGCAAGCGCTGAATAGGCAGCGCATTTTTTGTCTTGCTTGTCTTGCTTGACTTGCGATATGCAGGCCCTCGTTGGCATCGATCGGCTGTTTCGGCTCTCTCCCACCAGCCTGGCGCGCTGCGTGTGGCTGAGATCGCATCGCGTCTGCTGGGCCGGCCGATCACCGCTGGCGCGTCTGTGCCTGCAGCGGCGCCCGACCCCTCTATCGCCCACGTGCATGGCGGGTTTGCGCTGATGCGCGCGGGGCATGCGGCTGCGGTGACGGCCACGGCGCGCCAGGTGCTGGAGCGCGATCCCCGGACGATGGAGCGCTTTTTGGCGGAGGCGCTGAGCGCATTGGCGGTGGCCGCTTGAGGGGGATGATGCGGGATGGGCGGGCGGCTGCGTTCCGTCTGGCTTGCCAATGGCTGGCTATAGATTGATAACGGTTCTTGCTGTCGGTGCCGGGTCGAACTCCTGCTGCATGGTTCCTGGTGCACATCACAAGGATAAAGCACCCGATGGTGCGCGGGCCCTCGCGGAAACGTTTTCAGCGCAGTCCCCAGGGACTGTGCACATGGTGAAAATTTAAGCGGAGAGGGTGGGCCGAACAGACGCTCAGCGCTTCTACGGCCAGCCAGGAGCGGCTCTTTGTCACTGCGGCAGAAACTGGCCAAACTTCGTTATCTAGGCAGGGACATGCAACTCGGTCAGAATGCCGAACTAGGCATTGCACGGGGACACTATCCTCACCCTTCAAAGGAGCGCTCCATGGCCGAGACATCCAAGGTAAAAGGACCTGCCTCTTACTTTCCCTCCATCGAAAAGACCTACGCCAAGCCAATAACGCATTGGATGGAGATTCTTCAGAATGCGGGGCCGTTGAAGCACATGGAGCTGGTCAATTTCCTCAAGACCCAGCACCAGATCGGTCATGGGCACGCGAATGCCCTGGTTGCAGCGTTCCTCATGAAGAAGTAGCACGCCAAGAAACGTGTACCAGGCTGCATCTGGGCCACAAACGGACACTTCCACCACACATGCATCGCGCCACTACTTATGCCGCACTCGCTGCCGAGTTGGAATCATGGGGTGCGCTTTCGCGCGTGGATCTGCTCGCGGCGATCAATCAACCAGTGACTGAACGTGCGGTTCACGCCAGTGGGCAAGATTTGTTGTTGGAGATAAGCGTTTCTTGGGCTACTGAGAAGCGGAAAGCATTCAAGGTGCTTGCTAGAGCCTATGGACCCAGCCATATGCGGATGGAGCAGCTCCAAGAGGCGTTAATTGTGCCGATAGCGGCATGAGGCCAAGCGTTGCGGGCACGGCTGTATCCGGCCAGTTGCTGCCGTTCAATCATTTGTTTACTTCCACAGTAACGACCTCCAACTAGGAAGACGTCATGGTTATGTCGCAGTAAGCCAGGACTGGTCGGATGATGTGATGAAATTCTGCGCACAGCCCACGCCAGAAACCCTCAATCCAGTGATCAAACGCAAGCGTTTTCCGCTGGAGACCATGCTCATCTGCGTGCGTTGGTATTTGGCCTAACCACTCAGCTTGCATTCAAGATATGAATGATTCTTTTGATTTTCGTGTCTCAACAAATAAAGACGTCACTGCTGAAGAGTATGCGCAACTCGCTCGCTCTGTTGGTTGGGGAAGCGAAGAGGACAGCAAATTGTTCGTTGTCTCCAATGCTGCATACCCCTTGGTTGTTCATGCTCGTGGAGCTTCAGGACTGCTCATCGGATATTTGTCTGCTTTCAGCGACGGAGCTTTTAGCACCATGCTCGGTGAATTGATCGTACACAACCAGTTTCAGGGTCATGGAGTTGGGCGGGCGATGCTTGAGGTAGTCGAAAAGCAATGGCCGGGCGTGCCAATTTATATCAAAGCCCTGGGTGAGGCGAAGCACTTTTTTAAAGCTTGTGGCTACAAAGTTCCGCTGGCTGAAATGACTATTCTTTTCAAGCGTCCTTAAATCAATGCCATTTCCACAATCCAATTTCGGGCTAAGTCGAATTCCAGCTACGGAATAGGCTGAGCGGCAGCATCGGGTCGTTCAGAGACCGTCAGAAGCAACCCATAGGGCTACGGGGATTGAGCCCCCACGCCATCAGCCTTCACAGCACCGATCTCCGCCTCTCCCTGTGCTGCTACCGTGGCGGCACATCCCGATCCGCGCCCATCCCCTGAGCCGGGGTTCTGCAGAGGCCCCCCAGGTCTTTGCAGGAATTGTTACGATTCGCCTACCCGGCAGGCCTTTGCCGGGTGTTGCCGTCTCGCTTGGCCGTTTATGAATTCTTCGTCTCCCTCCTATGTCATTGGTATCGATCTGGGCACCAGCCACACGGTGGTGGCCTATGCACCACTGACGGGGGAGGGGGACGAGATTGCGCTGCTGGCCATTCCCCAGCGCAGCAGTGCGGGAGAGATACAGGCCCAAACGCTATTGCCCTCGGTGCGTTACCAGGCGGCAGCGGGCGAGCTGGGTGATGCTTGGCAGCAGCCCTGGCCGCCGCAAGGCGCGAGCGATGCAGCGCCGGCGGTGGTGGGCCGCTGGGCCCGGGATTTGGGCACGGCGGTGCCCAGCCGCCTGGTGGCCAGTGCCAAAAGCTGGCTGTCGCACCCAGGGGTGGACCGCAGCGCGGCCATCCTGCCCTGGGGCGCGGGTGACGAGGTCGCCAAGATATCGCCGCTGGCGGCATCGGCCTCGTACCTGGCCCATGTCAAGGCGGCCTGGGAAGAGGCGCATCCAGAGGCGCCGCTGGGCGCGCAGATGGTGGTGCTGACGGTGCCGGCCTCGTTTGACGAGGGCGCGCGCGCATTGACCTTGGAGGCCGCCCAGCTGGCGGGCCTGCCCCAGGTGCATTTGCTCGAAGAGCCCAAGGCCGCTTTCCACGACTGGCTGGTGCTGCAGGGCGAGCAGCTGGCAGCGCGGCTGGCAGACAGCCGGCTGGTGCTGGTGGTCGATGTGGGTGGTGGCACGACCGATCTGACCTTGATCCAGGTCGAGCCCGCTGCTGATGGCGGCCTGCCCAGCCTGACGCGTACGGCCGTAGGCGAGCATCTGATGCTGGGCGGCGACAACATGGACCTGGCCCTGGCGCATCAGCTCGAACCCCAGTTTGCGCCCGAGGGCCAACGGCTGCCCGCTGCCCGTTTTGCGCAGCTGGTGCAGCGCTGCCGCATCGCCAAAGAGCAGTTGCTGGCAGCCGGTGCACCCGAGCAGGTCGCAGTGACCCTGCTGGGTAGCGGCAGCCGCCTGCTGGCCCAAAGCAAGACCGCCCACCTGAGCCGCACCCAGGTGCAGCAATGGGTGGTCGAAGGATTTTTACCGCTGGCCGAGCGCAGCGCGGTGCCCGGCAAACGCCAGGGTGCCTTGCGCGGCTTTGGCCTGCCCTACCCGGCCGATGCGGCCATTTCGCGGCACCTCGCGCAGTTCTTGGCGCAGCATGCGGGCAGCGGCGCGGCGCAGGCGCTGCCCGATACCGTGCTGCTCAATGGCGGCGTGTTCCATGCGCATGCGGTGGTGGAGCGGCTGACGCAGCAGCTGTCGGCCTGGCGCGGCCAGCCGCTGCGCGTGCTGGACAACCCGCACCCCGACTGGGCCGTGGCCCGGGGCGCGGCCGCCTACGGCCTGACCCGTTTTGCGCCTGAGCCTGAGCCCGCCGCAGCGCTACCCGCAGCGGCTGATGCAGCAGCGCCACCTGCGGCCAGCCTGCGCAGCCGTTTGCCGCAGATTGGCGGCGGCTCGGCCCGCAGCTACTGGCTGCTGCTGCCCGGCGCCCAAGGCGCAGCGCCCCAGGGCCTGTGCCTGCTGCCACGCGGCACGCAGGAAGGGGTGCGAATCGTTCTATCGGGCCGGCGCTTTGCGCTCAAGCTTGGGCAGGCGGTGCGCTTTGACCTGCTGGCCAATAGCCTGCCCAGCCTGCCGGCCCAGGCCGGGCAACTGGCACCGCTGCAGGGGGAGGGTTGGGTAGAGCTACCGCCGCTCGCCACCGTGCTGCCCGCGCCCGAAGGCCAGCACAAGGCCCAGATCGAGGTGCAGCTGCAAGCCAGCATGACCGAAGTCGGCACCTTGGAGGTGCGCTGCCTGGCCGTCGATGATCCCCGCCAATCCTGGCTGCTGCCGCTCAGCCTGCGCGGCGCCGTGCAGGCAACGGATGACAGCGCAGCCACGGAGGACAGTGCCGACGATGCGCGGGCCAGTGCGCGCCGGGAGCAGGCGATTGCGCAGATCGACCGTATTTTTGGCAACCAGGCGCAGGCGGTGGATGCCAAGGAAGTGCGCCAGCTGCGCCAGGTGCTCGAGCGGCTCTTGGGCCCGCGCACGAGCTGGGATCTGGCACTGCTGCGGGCCATGTTTGATGCGCTGCTGGCGCGTGCCAAGCGCCGCCGCCGCACACCCGAGCATGAGCGCGCCTGGCTGAACCTGGCCGGCTGGTGCCTGCGCCCGGGCCTGGGCGCGCAGCTAGACGCCTGGCGGGTGGAGCAGGTCTGGGCGCTGTACCCGCAAGGCCTGGGCCATGGCAAGGAGCCTGGCAACTGGACCGAATGGTGGGTGTTCTGGCGCCGCGTGGCTGCCGGCTTGAACGAAGCGCAGCAGATGGAGCTGCTCGAAGATGTGGCCGGCCACATGCAAAAGGCCGTGCAGCAAACCGCCCGCAAGCGCGGCGATGGCAGTGGCGGCAAGAGTAGCCATGGCAGCTATGACGACATGCTGCGCCTGTTTGCCGCGATGGAGGCTGTCCCCTGGCAGTACCGCCAGGAGATGGGCCAGTGGATGCTGCAGCGCTTGAAGCGCGAGGGCGAAACCGTGCAGACCTGGTGGGCCATCGGCCGCCTGGCCGCCCGCCAGCCAATGGCGGCCAATGCCCATCTTGTTATGCCACCCAACGCTGCCCAGGAGTTTGTGCAGGCCACGCTGGCGCAGGACTGGCGCCGTAACGAGACCGCCATGTTTGCCGCGCTGCAGATGGCGCGCATGACCGGCGACCGCGCCCGCGACCTGCCCGATGCGCTGCGCAGCGAGGTACTGGACAAGATGCGCAGCAGCGGCGCGCCCGCGCGCTGGATCGCGATGGTCAGCCAGGTGGTGGAGATGGATGCCGAAGACCAGCAGCGCAGCCTGGGCGACAGCCTGCCGCCGGGGCTGGTGCTGCTGTAAACAGCTGCGACGCCCCGTATTTGGGCGCTGGCCTCTGCTGCAATCGCGATGCGTGGGCGCGCCTGGCGCGGCATTCTGCCCTCCAGCCAGTGCAACAATGGCGGCTGTGCCGCGCGGGACTGCCGGCGCTGGGCCTTTTTCCAGGAGATATTGCAATGATGTTTGACACGACCCGCTCTTCAGCTTTCTTGCCGCGCCGTACGGCGCTGGCCGTAGTGCTGGCGGGCGGCGTGCTACCCCAGGCCTGGGCACAAGCCAGCACCGCCAACTGGCCCAGCAAGCCCATCACCTTTGTGGTGCCCCAGGCACCCGGTGGTGCCAATGATGTGATCGCCCGTGCGGTGGCGCAGGGCCTGGGCCAGTCGCTGGGGCAGCCGGTGATTGTGGAGAACCGGGCAGGGGCCAATGGCAATGTGGGCACCAGCCAGGTGGCGCGCAGCGCGGCCGATGGCTACACCTTTTTGGTCACGGCGCAGAGCGCCTATACGATCAATCCGGCGCTTTACAGCTCGGTGCCGTTTGACCCGATCAAGGATTTCACGCCGGTGATGCAGCTGGCAGTCGCCCCGTATTTGCTGGTGGTTAACCCGAACTTTCCGGCCAAGAACCTCGATGAGCTGGTGGCCTATGCCAAGCAGCACCCCGGCAAGGTGGAGTACGCATCGGCCGGAAATGGCACCTTGAACCATTTGCTGGGCGAGATGCTGAAAAAGCAAAAGGGTGTGGACCTGCTGCATGTGCCCTACAAGGGCGCCTCGGCCGCTGCCACCGATGTGGTGGCCGGCCAGCTGCCGATGACCTTTGGCAGCTTTCCCGGCGTGATGCCCTTTGTCCCTAGCGGCAAGCTGCGGGTGCTGGGCGTGGCCTCGGACAAGCCGACCCAGTTGGCGCCAGAGATCGTGCCGCTGGGCAAGGGCCTGGCTGTTACCAGCTGGTATGGCCTGTTTGCGCCGGCCGGCACGCCCGAGACCGTCGTCGTGCGGCTGCATGCCGCCATCACCAAGGTGCTGGCCACACCGGTGATGGCCGAGCGCCTGAAGACCTTGGGCGCCGAATCGGTGGTGTCGACGCCGCAAAGCTTCAAGGCCAGCCTGCCGGCCGAGCTGGCCTACTGGAAGCAGGTGGTGCAGGACTCGGGAGCGCACATTGACTGAGCCCCAAGACACGGCGCTGCTGGCCGCCTGCAGGCAATTGCCGGTCGTCGGCCTGCTGCCTGCGGGCCCGCGCAATGCCATCACCGATGTGGCGGGGCTGCGCCTGGGGCATTGCACGCTGGCTGATGGCGATCTGCAGACGGGGGTCACGGTGCTGATCCCGCCGCTGGACAACCCCTTTATGCACAAGCTGCCTGCGGGCCTGGCCGTTATCAATGGCTTTGGCAAAAGCGCCGGCCTGGTGCAACTGGCCGAGCTGGGCCAGATTGAAACGCCGATTGCGCTGACCAACACCTTTGGTGTCTCGGCCGTCGTGCAGGCGCAGATTGCGCGATGCATTGCCGACAACCCCGAATGCGGCCGCAGCCTGCCCACCGTGAACGCGCTGGTGCTGGAATGCAATGATGGTTACCTGAGCGATATCCAGCGCATGGCCATTGGCCCGGCGCACTACCAGGCGGCGCTGGACAGCGCCTCGACCGACGTGGTGCAGGGCGCCGTGGGCGCGGGCCGGGGCATGTCGAGCTTCCAGCTCAAGGGCGGCATCGGCAGCGCATCGCGCCTGGTAGCACTGGGCGACGAGCGCTATACCGTCGGCGCGCTGGTGCTGGCCAATATGGGCAAGCTGGCCGATCTGCGCTGGGGCGGCCAGGCGCCGGGCGCGGCGCTGGAGCGGCGCCTGCAGGCCAAGCTGGCGGCGGGCGTACCAGCTGCCAGCGCAGCGGGCGATGGGGTGGACAAGGGCAGCATCATCATGCTGCTGGCCACTGATGCGCCGCTGGACAGCCGCCAGCTCAGCCGCGTGGCGCGGCGTGCCGCTGCTGGCCTGGCCAATACGGGATCGTGCTACGGCCATGGCAGCGGCGATATTGCGCTGGCGTTCTCGACCGCCTACAGCCTGCCGGCCGATGCGGCCGTGCCGATGCCGGCGCTGGCGATGCTGCATGAGGCGCAGCTGGACCCGCTGTTCCGCGCGGCGGCGGATGCGGTGGAGCAATCGATTTTGAATGCGCTGTGGCATGCCCAGAGCGTGCAAGGGCGCGACGGCCACCAGCGCTGGGGGCTGCAAGAACTGTGCAAGGACTGAGGCGATGAAAGTACTGATTTCTGTCGATATCGAAGGCGTGGCCGGTGTTTACCACCCCGAGCAGGTGCGTGCGGGCAACCCCGAGTATGAGCGCGCGCGCCGCCTGATGGCCCAGGAGGCCAATGCCGCCGTCGAAGGCGCTTTTGCCGCTGGTGCGCTCGAGGTCTATGTCAATGACTCGCATGGCGGCTTTCGCAATATGCCGCCCGATCTGCTCGATGCGCGCGCCCAGGTCATCCAGGGCAAGCCGCGCTACCTGAGCATGGTAGCCGGCGTGGAGCTGGGGGTGGATGCGGTCTGCATGGTCGGCTACCACTCACGCGCGCAGGGCCGGGGCATTCTGGCCCACACCATCAACAGCTTTGCCTTTGCCAGCATCCATATCAATGGGCAGGAGGCCAGCGAGGCCAGCCTCTACGGCGCCTTGGCAGGCGCCTATGGCGCGCCGGTGGTGATGCTGGCCGGCGACGATGTGCTGCGCGAGGAGAACCAGGCGATCTTCCCGCAGGCGGTGTTTGTGCAGACCAAGCGTGCCACCGGCCAGGGCAGCGGCATCAGCCTCTCGCCCGAGCAGGCGCAAAAAGCCATCCGCGTCGGGGTCGAGCAGGGTCTGGCCGGGCGCGGGCGCTGCCAGCCGCTGCACACCGCCAGCCCGGTGCAGGTGCAGATTGCCGCCACCTCGCCCGGCATGGCCGATCTGTTCTGCCAGTGGCCGACGCTGGAGCGGGTCGATGGCCGCACCGTGCGTTTCAGCGCGCCGGACATTGAATCGGCGGTGCGCATGACCAATTGCCTCTCGGCCATGTCCAGCATGCTGCGCTGAGCGGCGCTGGGGCAGGGCCCCGGCTGGCATGGCATGAAACCTGCTGGGTAGAGCGCTCAACATCGGTGGTGCGCGTTTATGAAGTCTTCCCTGCATTTTCTGGTCGCTGCCCGCCAGCATGAGATGGCCGCGCTGGAGCAGCTGGGCAAGGCCTGCTCGCTGGTGGTGGCGATGTCGGGCCTGGTGCATGCGCTGCAAAAGGAGCGCGGGCTGTCGAACATGGTGCTGGCCAGTGGCGGCGCGCAGGGCACCGAGCTATTGGCGCCCCAGCGGCTGCTGGCCGATGCACAGATCGCCAATGTGCGCGATGAGCTCGATCGCCTGGGCCCGCACCCTTCGGGTGGCAGCGGCGCGCGGCTGTGCAATGCGATTGCCTATACCTTGCAAGGCGTGGCGGCCCTGCCTGCGCTGCGCGCCCAGGTGCAGGCCGGGCGGCTCACGCCCCCCGCTTGTACCGACGCCTTTGCGCGCCTGATTGCCGGCTGTCTGTCCGTCGTGTTTGAGGCAGCCGACAGCGCCAATGAGCCCGAGATATCGCGCATGCTGGTGGCCCTGTTCCACCTGATGCAGGGCAAGGAGCTGGCCGGGCAGGAGCGCGCCTGCGGCACCAGCGCCTTTGCCTCAGGCCAGCTGCAGCCCAGTGCCCGGGCGCAGTGGCTGCATTTGATCGAATCGCAGGAGCGCTGTTTTGAGGTGTTTGCCAGCCTGGCCACGACGCGCGTGCTGGTGCTGTGGCAGGCCCATATGGCGGGCGATACCGATATGGCGGCGGTGGAGCGCATGCGCCGCGTGGCCCATACCGCGAGCGGGGCCAGCCTGAGCCGCAGTTGGAGCGCCGATTGGTTTGCGGCCTGCAGCCACCGGCTCGATGCCTTGCATGGGGTGGAGACCTTGGTCGCGCAGGAGCTGCAGGTGCTGTGCCTGCACAAGCTGCAGGCGCAGGAGCAAGCGCTGGCAGCCTTGCAGGCGCTGCCACCGGGTGCTGAACCTGCCCAAGAGGGCGCAGAGGGCAGCGAAGGCGGTATGGCCTTTTTTGAGGCCTCGGCGCCGCCCGATACCTGGTCGCTCGATGCCGTGGGCGCGCCGGCGCTGGGGCGCGATATCCTGTCGCTGGTGCAGCAGCAATCGCAGCGACTGCAGACCATGCAAACCCAGATTGATGAAGCCAGGACGGCCCTGCATGAGCGCAAGACCCTGGAGCGCGCCAAGGGCCTGCTGATGGCCCAGCACCAGCTCTGCGAGAGCGATGCCTACCAGCTGCTGCGCCAGACGGCGATGAACCAGAACAAGCGCATGCTGGAGGTGGCCGAGGCCGTGCTGGCAATGGCGGCCTTGGTGCCCCAAGCGCCTGCAGCCCCTGCAGCCCCTGCTGCAACTGAGCGCTAGCAGCTTTCCCCCCGCGCACCAAAGCATGGCAGCCGCTGGCCCGCAGGCTGCTGCAATGCACCATTGCAGGGACGCGGGCCGCTGTGCAGTGCCCGCCCAGGTCGGCTCTCTAGAGGGACGCGCTGCAATTTTTGAATTGGCATGGAATATGCATTGATCTTTCCAACCAGGCCAAAGGCGGCCTGTTTCCGGTAATCGCGAGTTATTTCGGGACAACGGCGTCCCTTTCCTGATGGTGCAAGCCCTCAGCGAAAGGACGCCGTTTTTTGTTTTTGGAATCTGCAACGCCTTCGATGGAGTTTGACAAGAATGACGATACGCCCCAACCCTGACACCGCCCTGGCGGCAGAGGCTTCGCCCGCTTCTTCGCCGCTGGCCGGCCGCCGCCAGTTCTTGCGCCATGGCGCCCAGGCAGCGGCCGCCACCTTTGTCTACAGCGCGCTGGGCCACCAGGGCGTCTGGGCCGCAGGCTCGGATGCGCCCGAGAAAAAAGAGGTCAATATCGGCTTTATCCCGCTGACCGACTGCGCCAGCGTCGTGATGGCCTCGGTGCTGGGCCTGGACCAGAAGTACGGCGTCAAGATCACGCCGACCAAGGAAGCAAGCTGGGCTGGCGTGCGCGACAAGCTGGTCAATGGCGATCTGGACTTTGCCCATGTGCTCTACGGCCTGGTCTACGGCGTGCAGCTGGGCGTGGGCAGCCCGCAAAAGGACATGGCGGTGCTGATGACGCTCAACCGCAATGGCCAGGCGATCACCCTGTCCAAAAAGCTGGCCGACAAGGGCGCCGTCGATGCGGCGTCGCTCGCCAAGCTGATGGGCGCGGAAAAGCGCGAATACACCTTTGCGCAGACCTTTCCGACCGGCACCCATGCGATGTGGCTGTACTACTGGCTGGCGAGCGCGGGCATCCATCCGCTCAAGGATGCGAAAGTGATCACCGTGCCGCCGCCGCAGATGGTGGCCAATATGCGCGTGGGCAATATGGATGGCTTTTGCGTGGGCGAGCCCTGGGGCCACCGCGCGATCATGGATGGCATCGGCATCACGGCCGTCACCACCCAGGACATCTGGCGTGACCACCCGGAAAAGGTGCTGGGCTGCACGCAGGACTTTGTCAGCCGCCACCCCAATACCGCACGCGCGGTGACCATGGCCATCCTGGAGGCGGGCCGCTGGATCGATGCCAGCCTGCAGAATAAGCAGAAGATGGCCGAGACCATTGCCGGCAAGGCCTATGTGAACACCAGCGTCGATGCCATCAACCAGCGCATTCTGGGCCGCTACCAAAACGGCCTGGGCAAGACCTGGGACGACCCCAACCACATGAAGTTCTTCGCCGATGGCGAGGCCAGCTACCCCTATCTGTCCGATGGCATGTGGTTCCTCACCCAGCACAAGCGCTGGGGTTTGCTCAAGAGCCACCCTGACTACCTGGCCGTTGCCAAGAAGATCAACCAGACCGCCCTGTACAAGGAAGCGGCTGCGCAGCTGAAGATCGCCGTGCCCAAGTCGGACATGCGCAGCAGCCAGCTGATCGACGGCAAGGTCTGGGATGGCTCGGACCCCGCCAAGTACGCCGACAGCTTTGCCATCAAGGCCTGACAAGGAGAGCCCCATGCCCGCTGCATTGCGAGAGAGTGTTTCGCCCCTGCCCACGCCGGCCCCAGCCGAGCGCAAGGTGTTGTCCATCCATGAGCACATGGCGCGGAGTTTGCCGGTGGTAGCGGGCAGCCAGCCTGCTGCTGCCACGCCTGCCGTGCCTGCCGCCGCCAAGCGCGATATGGCTGCCCTTTGGCAGCAGCGCTTTGGCGCGCTGGTGCAAAGCCTGCTGCCGCCCGTGCTGGGCTTTGGCCTGCTGCTGGTGCTGTGGTCCATCATCGCCCAGGGCAACCCCGGCATTCCGGGCCCGCAGGAGACCTGGACCCAGGCGCAGGAGATTTTTCGCGATCCCTTCTACCGCAACGGCCCCAATGACCAGGGCGTGGGCTGGAACGTGCTGGCCTCGTTGCAGCGGGTGAGCATCGGCTTTGGCCTGGCGGCACTGGTCGGCATTCCGCTGGGCTTTGTCATTGGCCGCTTTGACTTTCTCTCGCGCATGTTCAACCCGGTGATCAGCCTGCTGCGCCCGGTCTCGCCCCTGGCCTGGCTGCCCATTGGCCTGCTGGTGTTCAAGGGCGCGAACCCGGCGGCAATCTGGACCATCTTCATCTGCTCGATCTGGCCGATGGTGATCAACACGGCCGTAGGCGTGCAGCGCGTGCCGCAGGACTATATGAATGTGGCGCGGGTGCTGAACCTCAGTGAATGGAAGATTGCCACGACCATCCTCTTCCCCGCCGTGCTGCCCTATATGCTGACGGGCGTGCGCCTGGCCGTCGGCACCGCCTGGCTGGTGATCGTTGCTGCCGAGATGCTGACCGGTGGCGTGGGCATTGGCTTTTGGGTCTGGGACGAGTGGAACAACCTCAATGTCAAGAACATCATCATTGCGATCTTTGTCATCGGCCTCGTGGGCCTACTGCTGGAATGGGCGCTGATCCGCCTGGCTTCGGCATTCACTTTTGAGGAGGTCAAGGCATGACGCCCAACACGCTCAACATCCCCGCCACGCCCCAGGGCAAGTACATCGAGATCCAGCAGGTGGCGCAAAGCTTCAAGACCGCCAAGGGCCTTTTTCAGGCGCTGCAGGGCATCAACCTGGAGATTGCCCAGGGCGAGTTTGTCAGCCTGATCGGCCACTCGGGCTGCGGCAAATCCACATTGCTGAACCTGATTGCCGGGCTCACCAGCCCCAGCGAAGGCACCTTGCTCTGCGCCAACCGCGAGATCAAGGGGCCGGGGCCGCAGCGCGCCGTCGTGTTCCAGAACCATTCGCTGCTGCCCTGGCTCACCTGCTGGGCCAATGTGCACCTGGCAGTCGAGCGGGTGTTTGGCGCGCGCGAGCACAAGGCCCAGCTCGCCGCCCGCACCGATGCCGCGCTGGCGCTGGTGGGCCTCACGCATGCTGCGCACAAGCGCCCCGGTGAGATCTCGGGCGGCATGAAGCAGCGCGTGGGCATTGCCCGGGCGCTGTCGATGGAGCCGCAGGTGCTGCTGATGGACGAGCCCTTTGGCGCCCTCGATGCCTTGACCCGTGCCAAGCTGCAGGACGAGCTGCTGGAGATCGTTGCGCGCACGCGCAGCACCGTGGTGATGGTGACCCATGATGTGGATGAAGCCGTGCTGCTGTCCGACAAGATTGTGATGATGACCAATGGGCCGGCTGCGACGATTGGCGAGGTGCTGACGGTACCGCTGGCCCGCCCGCGCAACCGGGTGGCGCTGGCCGAGGATGCGCAGTACCAGACCTGCCGCAAGGCGGTGATCGATTTTCTCTACACCCGCCAGGTGCATGTGGAGAAGGTGGCCTGATAAAGCCTACTTAGCTAGCAACAGGCGCTTCATAGGGAGCGCCTTTTTTGTGCACGCAAATGAGGCAGGGCGGCGCCAGTGTGGCACCGAGGCAGCACAAAAAATGTGCACAGGCGATGCGCGGCTGCGGGCGCGCTTCGACAGCCAACTTGGTATGGAACTTGCATAGCTCTTGGCGTGGCCATGGCGGCCACCGGGTGGTGGTGCACAGTGGCGCTACCGTCCAAAGACAAAGACGTCTAAGCGCGCATGCCTGGCATGCGGCGCCTAGACGTCTTTTTTTTGTGCTGCCCACGGGAAATGCTATGAAAAAAATCAAGTTGGTCATGGTTGGCAACGGTATGGCGGGTGTGCGTGCGCTCGAAGAGCTGCTTGCGCTGGCACCGGATCTGTACGAGATAACGGTATTTGGCGCAGAGCCCCACCCCAACTACAACCGCATCCTGCTGTCGCCGGTGCTGGCGGGCGAGCAGACCCTGGATGACATCGTGCTCAACGACTGGCGCTGGTACGAGACGCATGGCGTGCGCCTGCATGCCGGCTGCACGGTGCATGCGGTGGACCGCGCCCGCCGTGTGGTGCATGCCCGCAATGCCGATGGTGAGGCGGTGACGGCCGACTACGACCGGCTGATTCTGGCAACGGGCTCCAACCCCTTCATGCTGCCCATTGCGGGCAAGGAGCTGCAAGGCGTGCTGGCCTACCGCGATATTGCCGATACCCAGGCGATGATCGATGCGGCCCGGCACTGGCGCCATGCGGTGGTCATTGGCGGCGGCCTGCTGGGGCTGGAGGCGGCCAATGGCCTGATGAAGCGCGGCATGCAGGTGGCAGTGGTGCATGCCGGCGAGTGGCTGATGGAGCGGCAGTTGGATGACCAGGCCGGGCAGCTGCTGAAGAAATCGCTGATCGAGCGGGGTATGCAGTTTTTCATGCAGGCGCAGACGCAGGAGTTGCTGGGCAACGCCGAAGGCCGGGTGCGTGCGCTGCGCTTTGCCGATGGCCGCGAGATCGAGGCCGATCTGGTGGTGATGGCCGTCGGCATCCGCCCCAACACGGCGCTGGCCGAGGCCATGCACCTGCATGTGAACCGGGGCATTGTCGTCAGCGACACCATGCAGACCATCACCGACCCGCGCATCTATGCGGTGGGCGAGTGCGCCGCGCACCGGGGCATTGCCTATGGCCTGGTGGCGCCTTTGTTTGAGCAGGGCAAGGTGCTGGCCAACCACCTGGCCGAGATGGGCATTGGCCGCTACCAGGGCTCGCTCACCTCCACCAAGCTCAAGGTCACCGGCATTGATCTGTTCTCGGCCGGG
The DNA here is from genome assembly GCF_037479395.1 of Comamonas sp. MYb21. Lineage (NCBI taxonomy): Bacteria > Pseudomonadati > Pseudomonadota > Betaproteobacteria > Burkholderiales > Comamonadaceae > Comamonas > Comamonas sp. MYb21. The sequence continues at coordinate 59,718 of NZ_JBBGZC010000002.1, forward strand.
GATTTCCAGGGTGGGGAGGGCACCGAGCAGATCGTGCTGAGCGACCCCTACTCGGGCGTCTACAAAAAGCTGGTGATCAAGGAAGACCGGCTGGTGGGCGCGTGCCTCTATGGCGACACGGTCGATGGCAGCTGGTACTTCAAGCTGCTGCGCGAAGGCCGCAGCGTGGCCGATATCCGCGACAAGCTGATGTTTGGCGAATCCAACCTGGGCGATGCCGGCCACCAGGGCCAGAACAAGGCTGCCGCACTGGCCGATGGCGACGAGGTCTGCGGCTGCAATGGCGTGAGCAAGGGCGCCATCTGCAAGGCCATCAAGGACAAGGGCCTGTTCACCCTGGATGACGTGCGCAAGCACACCAAGGCCAGTGCCAGCTGCGGCTCCTGCACCGGCCTGGTTGAGCAGATCATCATGTTTACCGTGGGTGGGGATTATTCGGCATCGCCCAAAACCAAACCCATGTGCGGCTGCAGCGACCACGGCCACCAGGCGGTGCGCGATGCGATCCGCGAGCAGCGGCTGCTGACGACCGACAGCGTCTTTCGCTTCATGGAATGGAAGACACCCAATGGCTGCGCCAGCTGCCGCCCGGCCATCAACTACTACCTGATCAGCACCTGGCCCAAGGAGGCGCGCGACGACCCGCAAAGCCGCTTCATCAACGAGCGCAGCCACGCCAATATCCAAAAGGATGGCACCTACAGCGTGATCCCGCGCATGTGGGGGGGCGAGACCACGGCCGCCGAGCTGCGCCGCATTGCCGATGTGGTGGACAAGTACCAGATCCCCACCGTGAAGGTGACCGGCGGCCAGCGCATCGACCTGCTGGGCGTGAAAAAGGAAGACCTGCAAGGCGTGTGGAACGACATAGGCATGCCCTGCGGCCATGCCTATGCCAAGGCGCTGCGCACCGTCAAGACCTGTGTGGGCAGCGAGTGGTGCCGCATGGGCACGCAGGACAGCACGCAGATGGGCAAGGACCTCGAACGTGCGATGTGGCGCATGTATGCGCCGCACAAGGTGAAGTTTGCCGTCAGCGGCTGCCCGCGCAACTGCGCCGAATCGGGCATCAAGGACGTGGGCATTATCGGCGTGGATTCGGGCTGGGAGATGTACATCGCCGGCAATGGCGGCATCAAGACCGAGGTGGCGCACTTTCTCACCAAGCTCAAGACTGCCGAGGAGGTGCTGGAGTACACCGGCGCCTTCATGCAGCTCTACCGGCTGGAGGGCTGGTACCTGGAGCGCACGGTGCACTACGTGAACCGCGTGGGGCTCGACCATGTCAAGCGCCGCATTCTGGACGATACAGCTGGCCGCCAGGCGCTCTGGGCCCAGCTGCAGCAGGCGCTCGACGGCGAGCCCGACCCCTGGTTCGAGACCGACAAGGCGAGCGTGGACCTGCGCCAGTTCCAGCCGCTGCCGGTGCTGCCCGCACTGCAGGCTGCGCCTGTGTTGGCGGCCCTTTCCGCACCCGCCACCACCACCGCCGGCGCATGATGCCGCGCTGCCAGGAGACCGACATGAATGAATGGATCACCATCTGCGCCATCGATGAGATTCCGGTGCTGGGCGCCCGCCGTGTGGCCCGCGCCCAGGGGCTGGATGTCGCCGTGTTCCGCACCGCCAGCGGCGAGGTGTTTGCGCTGCTCGACCGCTGCCCGCACAAGGGCGGGCCCTTGTCGCAAGGCCTGGTGTTTGGCAGCAGCGTGGCCTGCCCCTTGCACAACTGGACGATTGCGCTGGCCACCGGCGAGGCCGCAGCCCCCGATGAGGGCTGCACCCCGCGCTTTGCGGTGCGGCTGGAGGGCAGCGCGGTGCAGCTGCGCGCCGATGAGCTGGCCGGGCATGCGCTGGCGCAGACCCGTCCTGTAGCAGGGCCGGTGGGCCTGGGGCGCTGCGGTTCTTCTGCCTCCAGTTGCAGCCCGTCGCCATCCACCGTGGCCGCTTAAGGCCGCACACCGGAGCGAGCCGCCATGCCCGAGACCCGATCCACCTGCCCCTATTGCGGCGTGGGCTGCGGCGTGATCATCACGTCCGACGGCCAGCAGATCACCGCCGTGCGCGGCGACCCTGAACACCCCGCCAACCAGGGCAAGCTCTGCACCAAGGGCAGCAGCCTGCACCTGACGGCAGCGCCCGCGCTGGCGCGGCAAAGCCGCTTGCTGCAACCGATGCAGCGCCTGCAGCGCGGCGCCGCGCCCGAGGCCCGCAGCTGGGACACGGCGCTGGACAGCCTGGCCGCCCAGCTGCTGCAGATCCGCGCCGACCATGGCCCCGATGCGCTGGGTTTTTACCTGAGCGGCCAGCTGCTGACCGAGGACTACTACGTGTTCAACAAGCTGGTCAAGGGCTTGCTGGGCACGAACAACCTGGACACCAACTCGCGCCTGTGCATGAGCAGTGCGGTGGCCGGCTACAAGGCCACCCTGGGCGCGGATGCGCCACCGGCCTGCTACGAAGACATCGACCTGGCCGGCTGCCTGTTCATCAGCGGCAGCAATATGGCCTGGGCGCACCCGATCCTGTTCCGGCGCGTGGAAGAGGCCAAGGCGCGCCACCCCGAGCGCAAGATCATCGTCGTCGACCCGCGCCGCACCGAGACCGCCGAGCTGGCCGATCTGCATCTGGCTTTGCAGCCGGGCACCGATGTGATGCTCTGCCATGGCCTCTTGCACATCATGCTGGCCCAGGGTTGGGCCGATGCGGCCTTTATCGATGCGCATACCAGCGGCTTTGCGCAGCTGCAGGCCGTGGTGCGCGAAGCGACCCCGGAGCGGGTGGCCCAGGTCTGCGGCCTGGCGCTGGCCGACCTGTACCTGGCGGCCCAGTGGATCGCCTGGGGCGGGGCGGATGCGCCGGGCAGCCACAGCGAACGGCTGCCCACGCTCAGCCTGTACTGCCAGGGGCTCAACCAAAGCAGCAGCGGTACGGCCAACAATGCGGCGCTGATCAACCTGCACCTGGCCACCGGCCAGATTGGTAAGCCGGGCGCCGGCCCCTTGTCCTTGACCGGCCAGCCCAATGCGATGGGCGGGCGCGAGGTGGGCGGCCTGTCCAACCTGCTCAGCGCCCACCGCGACATGGCCAACCCGCAGCACCGGGCCGAGGTGGCCCAGCATTGGGGCATAGATGCCGTGCCGGCGCTGCCGGGCAAGTCAGCGCTGGAGATGTTCGAGGCGGCGGCCGATGGCCAGATCAAGGCCTTGTGGATTGCCTGCACCAACCCGGCGCAGAGCCTGCCCGAGCAGGCCATGGTGCGCCGCGCGCTGGAGCGGGCTGAGCTGGTGGTGGTGCAGGAGGCCTTTGCCCAGACCGAGACGACAGCCTATGCCGACTGGCTGCTGCCCGCCACCACCTGGGGCGAGAAGCTGGGCACGGTCACCAACAGCGAGCGCCGCATATCGCGGGTGCGCGCTGCCGTGGCCGCGCCCGGCCAGGCGCGCCATGACTGGCAGATCGGCGTGCAGCTGGCCCAGCGGCTCGAGCGCCATCTGCGGCCCGGCCGCCCCAGCCTGTTTGCCTATGACACGGTGCAGGCCGAGCGCGGCTGCGAAGCCATCTGGATGGAGCACCGCGACAGCACACGCGGGCGCGACCTGGACATCACGGGCCTGAGCTGGGCGCTGCTGGAGGCACAAGGCCCGCAGCAGTGGCCGCTGCCCAGCGGCGCCGCCCAAGGGCGGCAGCGCCTCTACAGCGATGGCCGGTTTGCGACCGACGATGGCCGCGCCCGCTTTGACGCCCAGGCCTGGAAGCCGGTGGCCGTGCCGCGCGATGCGCAGTTCCCCTTCAGCCTGAACACCAGCCGGCTGCGCGACCAGTGGCATGGCATGAGCCGCACCGGTCAGCTCGGCCGCCTGTTTGCCCAGGCGAGCGAACCCAGCGTGCAGGCCCACCCGCAGGACATGCGCCGGCTGCAGCTGCAGGACGGCGACCTGGTGCAGCTGCACAGCCGCTATGGCAGCCTGGTGCTGCCGGTGCAAGCCGATGCCGGTCTGCAGCCCGCGCAGCTGAACCTGCCAATGCACTGGGGCAGCATGCACCTGAGCGGCAGCACGGTCGACGGCCAGCGCCTGGCAGGCGTGAACGCGCTGACCACACCCGAGCGCTGCCCGCGCTCCAAGCAGCCCGAGCTCAAGCACGTGGCGGTGCAACTGGAAAAAGCCAGCCTGCCCTGGCAGTGCCTGGGCATGGCCTGGCTCGATGACCGCCAGGTGCTGGCCACGCGCCAGGCGCTGGCGGCCTTGCTGGGCGAGTTCGACTTTGCCAGCTGCGTGCTGTTTGGCCGGGCCGTGCCGCTCGATGGCGCTGCCGGCCAGGGGCGCAATGGCGTGCAGTTCCGCGCTGCCGCGCGCCAGGCGCCGCCGGCGGCCTTGCTGGTGCGTTTGCAGCAGCTGCTGCAGCTCGATGGGCCGCAGACCCTGCGCTATGCCGATGCCCAGCGCCAGTGCAGCCGCGCCATCGCCATGGGCGAGCAGGCGGGCGAGCCGGTGCTGCAGGCCTTCTTGCTCTGCGGCGATGCCAGTGCCGGCCAGTGGCTGGCGCCGGTGCTGCGCGACGAGCAACCCACGCGCAGCTTTGGCCGCCTGCTACTGTCCTCGGGCAGCCAGGCGCCTGCCGCGTTGCCCACCCGCGCACGCCAGGTCTGCGCCTGCATGAATGTGGACGAGGCTGCCATTGGCGAGGCCTTGGCCACGATGGATGGCGCGCCGGAGCAGCGCCTGCTGCAGCTCAAAAACACCTTGGGCTGCGGCACACGCTGCGGCTCCTGCATTCCCCAACTCAAGCAGCTGGTGCAGCGCGTGGCCCCGGCCGCGTTGGCCCCTTCTGCCTGATGCTTTTGAAAGGTCTTGCCATGCATGCCATTGCCACCACGCCCCTTGCCGCCGGCCGCTGCTACCTGGTGGGAGCCGGCCCCGGCGACCCGGAGCTGCTGACGCTGCGCGCCTGGCGCGCGATCCAGGCCGCCACCTTGCTGTTGGTCGACGACCTGGTCTCCGCCGACATCGTGGCGCTGGCCCCAGCCGCCACCCGCACCATCTATGTGGGCAAGCGCGGTGGCCGGGCCAGCACCTCGCAGGCCTTTATTGAAAAGCTGATGGTGATGGCCGCCCGCCAGGGTGAGACGGTGGTGCGCCTCAAAGGCGGCGACCCTTTCATCTTTGGCCGGGGCGGCGAGGAGGTCGCCCACCTGCAGGCCCAGGGCGTGCAGGTGGAAGTCATCAACGGCATCACCTCGGGCCTGGCCGCTGCCACCAGCCTGGGTGTGCCGCTGACCCACCGCGACTACGCCCATGGCGTGGTCTTTGTGACCGGCCATGCCAAGCCGGGTGGGGAGCCTCTGGATTGGCGCCAGTTGGGCGCTACGGCTGAGGCCTTGTCGCTCAGCCTGGTGGTGTACATGGGAGTGGCGGCGGCGCCTTTGATCGAAGCAGGCTTGCTGGCCGGTGGCCTGGCGCCGGATACGCCGGTGGCCTTGGTGCAGAACGCTAGTTTGCCGAGTCAGCGGTCGGTGTTGACGTCTTTGGCTTGCTTGGTGAGTTGTTTGCAGGGGAGTGGGTTGGGGAGTCCTTGCATGATGGTCATCGGGAAGGTGGCTGGGTTGGCGGATGCTAGTTTGTTGTGGCAAGGGCTGGTGGAGCCTTTGGAGCGACAGGCTTGATGGGTTTGCTTCTTTATTGGCGCTGTTTACTACTGGCGTAGGGCAGCTGGCCGGGTCTCGCCCCGGCGGGCGAGGTACTTTTCTTGCTCAGCCAAGAAAAGTACCCAAAAGAAGGCTGCCCCTGCTGACTGCGTCCCTTCGCTTCGCTGCGGGCAACCTGTGGTGCTCGGGTATGGGCTGCACCGCGAAACTCACTACGCGCCAGAGGCGCTCCGTTCAGACAGACGCGGTGAGTCAGTTCACGAAACAGTTGCACTCTGCGGTGCAACTGCCCAGCCCATACCCTGTGCTCCTCGGCGCATTCAGAAGGGGAGATTCGCAGACTCAGGCCATCGCTGCGCTCGGCCTGTTTGTGGGGCCGAGCGTAGCGATGGCCTACTGGTATTGGGCTGTTGGGGTGTTCGCATCCCCCTTTTGCATGCGCCTGGGGCGTGGTGTTTGTGGGGTGGCGCTGGCACCGAAGAGTGCCAGTGCATCGTGAACTAGCTTGCCGCGTCTGTCCGAACGGAGCGCTTTCAGCGCGTAGTGAGTTTCGCGGCACACCCCACAAACGCCACGACACAGGTTGCCCTTCGCAACGCGAAGGGTCGCAAGCAGCAGGGGCGACCTTCTTTTGGGTACTTTTCTTGGTCGCCAAGAAAAGTACCTCGCCCGCCGGGGCGAGACCCGGCCAGCTGCCCTACGCCAGTAGTAAAAACCGCAAATTAAGAAGCACTGCAGCGAACCTGCAGCCCTAAGTAATCAGCGCAGAGCAGCTACCGGTCACTTCACCGGAATAACCGTAGAAGCAGGCACCGCCACCGCCGTCACACTGTTCTGCGGTGAGCCCTCAATCACCTTATCGGAGTACGTCATGTACACCAAAGTATTGCGCGCCGCATCCACCATGCGCACCACCCGCAAACGCTTGAACAGCAGCGAGGTCCGCTCGCTGAACACCTCTTCCTGCTGCTTCAAAGGCTTGTCGATACTGATCGGCCCGGCCTGCACACAGGCAATCGAGGCTTCGGAGCGGTCTTCTGCCAGGCCCAGCGCGCCCTTGACACCGCCCGTGCGGGCGCGGGAGACATAGCAGGTGACGCCCTTGACCAAAGGGTCGTCATAGGCCTCGACAACGATCTTGTGGTCGGGGCCGATGAACTTGAACACCGTGTCCACCGAGCCGATGGTGTCCGGTTGGGCCCAGGCGGCGGTGGCGGCCAGGCAGCCTGCGGCGGCGAGGGTGCGGCGCCAGGAAGAGGTGGTCAGCATGGAGGGCGTCCGAAAAAGAGAGAGGGCTGCACCGGCGCGGTGGCCGGTGCATGCGGGGGCCGGATCAGGCCTGGGCGGCGGCTTGGGCCACGTGGCGCTGCAGGTGCTCCAGCGCTTCTTCGACCTGGTCGACCAGCACCAGGCAGAGGTCGCCCGGTTGCAGGCGTGCGAGCGCGTGGTCGATGGCGATGAACTCGCCGTGGATATCGGTCACGTAGCTGGTGCGGCTGGCGCCTTGCAGGCCTTGGCGCAGCAGCGCGATGACTTCGCCGTCGGCGCGGCCGCGTTGGGCGGCATCCTGGTAGAGGATGACGTCGTCGAAGGCTTCGCCCAGCATCTCGGTCTGCACGCGAATGTCTTCGTCCCGGCGGTCGCCAGCGCCGCTGATGACCACGCTGCGCTTGTTGCCAGGCATGGCTTCCACGGCCTGGATCAGCGCGCGGATGGCATCCGGGTTGTGGCCGTAGTCGGCAATGATCGTCGCACCGCGGTAGTCCATCACATTGAAGCGGCCAGGGGCGTTGTCGCTGTCGTTGACAAAGCCGGCCAGGCCACGGCGGATGGTCTGCCAGGGCAGGCCGGCGGCCCAGGCGGCGCCGATGGAGGCCATGACGTTCTCGACCTGGAAGGTGATCGCGCCATTGCGGGTGATCGGGATCTCGCGCAGCGGGATCGACTCGCGCCAGGAGCCTTCGGCGGCCACGATGCTGTCGCCATCGACATAGACCACGCGGCTGCCTTGGGCGCGGTGCGTGGCCATCACGGGGTGGTGGCGGTCAGCGGCGAAGAAGATCACCTTGCCGGGGCAGACATGGGCCATCGCGGCGACCAGCGGGTCGGCGGCGTTGAGCACCGCATAGCCGGTGGGGGCGACGTTCTGCACGATCACGCGCTTCAAGACACCCACATCTTCCTTGGTGGTGATGAAGTTCAGACCCAGGTGGTCGCCTTCACCCACGTTGGTGACCACGGCCACCTGGCAGCGGTCAAAACCCAGGCCCTCGCGCAGAATGCCGCCGCGTGCGCATTCGAGCACGGCGGCATCGGTCTCGGGGTGGGCCAGGGCGTTGCGCGCGCTGCGCGGGCCCGAGCAATCGCCGCTGTCGATCTGGCGGCCGTTGACGTAGACGCCATCGGTGTTGGTCATCGCGGTGCGCCAGCCGTGCGAGGTGAACAGATGGGCGATGACACGGGTGGTCGTGGTCTTGCCGTTGGTGCCGGTCACGGCAACGAGCGGAATGCGGCCGTCGTTGCCGGCGCTGAACATCTCGTCGACCATGGGCACGCCGACATGGCGGGGCTTGCCGAACGAGGGCGCCAGGTGCATGCGCAGGCCAGGGGCGGCGTTGACTTCGACAATGCCGCCACTTTGCTCTTCGAGCGGCTTGAGCATGGTCTCGCAGACCACGTCCACGCCGCAGATGTGCAGGCCAATGGTCTGCGCTGCTTCGATCGCGCGGGCGGCGATTTCGGGATGCACGTCATCGGTCACATCGGTGGCGCTGCCGCCGGTGGACAGGTTGGCATTGTTGCGCAGCACCACGCGCTGGCCCTGGCCGGGCACGCTGTCGGGGGTCATGCCTTCGCTGGCAATGCGGGCGATGGCGATGTCATCGAGGCGGATCTTGGTGAGCGCGGTGCCGTGGCCGGTGCCCCGGCGTGGGTCCTGGTTGACCAGGTTCACCAGCTCGCGGATGGTGTGCTGGCCGTCGCCCAGCACCTGGGGCGGCTCGCGGCGGGCAGCAGCGACCAGTTGGCCGCCCACCACGAGCAGGCGGAAGTCGTGGCCGGGCAAAAAGCGCTCGACCATGATCTCGTCGCCAAATTCGCTGGCGGTCTTGTAAGCGGCTTCCAGGCCTTCGCGGGTGGTGATGTTGACCACCACGCCCTTGCCCTGGTTGCCGTCCTGGGGCTTGACCACGACGGGCAGGCCCACTTCCAGCGCCACTTGCCAGGCCTCTTCCACATCGGCCACGGGGCGGCCCATGGGCACCGGCACGCCGGCGGCATGCAGCAGGCGCTTGGTCAGGTCCTTGTCCTGCGCAATGGATTCGGCCACGGCGCTGGTCGAGTCGATCTCGGCCGCCTGGAAGCGGCGGGCCTTGGAGCCCCAGCCCAGCTGCACCAGCGAGCCGCTGGTCAGACGGCGGAACGGGATGCCCCGGGCGACGGCGGCGTCCACAATCGCGCCGGTCGAGGGGCCGATGCGCTCGTCTTCATCCAACTCGCGCAGCGCCGCAATGGCGGCGTCGGCATCAAAGGGGCTGTCGTTCAAGGTGGCCTGGATCAGCGCTTCGGCCTTTTCCATCGCCAGCTTGCCCACCGCCTCTTCGGTGTATTCGACGACAACCTGGTAGGTGCCGGGCTCGGTGGTCACATGGGTGCGGCTGAAGGTGACTGGACAGCCGGCTTGTGCCTGCAGCGACAGCGCAGCGATTTCAAGCACATGGGCGAGCGACAGCGCCTGGTCGGCGCCATGGGGCTGCAGCGGGGCGATATTGGGGAAGCGCGCACGCAGTTTTTCTTCAAAACCGGGGATGGTGCTGTAGCGCTGTTCGCTGTCTTCACAGCGCACGATGGTCTCGATGGCGGTGCTGCGGGTCCAGAGGTTGGGGCCACGCAAGGCACGGGTGCGGGAGAGCTGCATAGTGTTTCTTTCAGATGGAGGGCCCGCTGAATCAGCGGGCCGTGCATGCTTGTCGTCGTGGAGAGCCGTGTCCGGCGTATCAGGCGTTGTACTCGAAGGTCTTGATACCGGCGCCGATCAGATCGGGGGTGATATCCAGCGCCCAGGCCGTGGCGATGGCGGCAAGCAGGGCCGAGGTGTCGGGCTTTTTGCCGCCCGGCAGGCTCAGCGCATCGAGGGTGCCCAGCACGCGCTCTTGCGCGCCGGTGGCCAGCACCACGTTGTTGCCCTTGATGAGAACGGCGCGGCCGCCTTCGTGCTGGGCTTCGGTGTTGGCGCGGTGGGCGGCCACAGCCTCGTTGTTCGCATCGGTGGTGTAGAGCACCACTTCGCCGTCGCAGAGCTCGGCCAGGTCGGCCACTTCGGGCAGGTCTGCGTTGAGCACGCCAGCGCCTTCGTCCAGCACCACATCGATCTGGGTGCGCATCACGCGGCGCATCTGGCCGGCTTCGAGCACATCGTGGTCGGGCAGGGCTTCGAAGCCCTGCATGTCGGTCACGACACCGACCAGGCAGCGGTCATAGGCCAGGCCTTCTTCCAGAATGGAGCGGGCTGTCGTCTGGATCACCGCCGCTTGCGCCAGGCGGTTGGTGAGCAGGCGGTGCGCACCGGCCCAGTTGGCGGTATTGGTCTTCTGGGTCTGGCGGTTGGACAGGAACATGCCCTCATCGCTGGCCACACCGGTGAGCTTGCCCGACAGCTGCAGCATCCAGCCTACGAGGCGCGCGATGAACGCATTGTTCTGCGTGCCGACAATGCCGACGATCGGGATGCGGCCTGCGCCGGCACCTTCTTCGCGCGGGAAGAGGTGGTCGGCAATGGCCATGCCGACCGGGCGCGGCGCGCCGCTGGTGGGCTTGAGGTGCATCAACAGGCCCGGGCCAGCGTTGACTTCGAGAATCGCGCCCTGGCCTTGCATCGGCTGGGAGACGTCCTTCAAGATCATGTCCATGCCGGCAATGTCCAGGCCGACGATCTTGGCGGCCAAAACGGCGTAGTAGGCGACGTCGGGGTGCACATCATCGAGGCAATCAATGGCCATGTTGCCATTGCGTTGCAGCAGCACGCCCTGGCCTTGCGGAATGACCGAATCGGGCGTGACATGCTGGCGGTTGAGTTCGAGCTTGACGGCGCCGGCCTCGAGCTTGATCCAGTCGAGCGGGTACTCCTGCTCGGGGCCCCGGCGGGGGTCTTCATTGAGCACAGCCACCAGCTCGCGCAAGGTGGCCTTGCCATTGCCGTAGACGCTGACGGTCTCGCCCTTGGTGGCCGCGACCACCTTGTCGCCCACCACCAGCAGGCGGTGCTCGACGCCATCGATGAACTTCTCGACGATGACATCCGAGCCTTCGGGCTGGGCCAGCGCAAACGCGGCCTTGATATCGGCCTCTTGCGACAGCTCCAAGGTCACGCCCCGGGCGTGGTTGCCGTCAGACGGCTTGACGGTGACGGGGAAGCCGATGTCCTGGGCGACTTCCCAGGCTTCTTCGGGGGTGGCCACGATCTGGCCTTCGGGCACCGGCACGCCGCAGGCGGTCAGCAGGCGCTTGGTGAAATCCTTGTCCTGGGCAATGCCTTCGGCAATCGCGCTGGTCTGGTCGGACTCGGCCGTCCAGATGCGGCGCTGCGCAGCGCCATAGCCCAGCTGCACCAGGTTGCCGTCATTGAGGCGGATATGGGGAATGCGGCGCTCGCTGGCGGCATCGACGATGCAGCCAGTCGAGGGGCCGAGGTAGCGGTCATTGATCGCCGTCTTGATCGCATGGACCGCCGGCTTGATGTCGTAGGGCTCGTCGTTGATCGCGGCCATCAGCAGCTGGTGGCCATGCTCCAGCGCGACGCGGGCCACGGCCTCTTCGGGGCAGCGGAACACCATGCGGTAGACGCCGCGCTTGGAGATCTCGCGCGTCTGGCCAAATTCGGCCGGCATGCCCGCCAGGTTCAGCAGCTCGATGATCACGTGCTCCATCACATGGCCCATCCAGGTGCCGCCTTCGAGGCGCTGGATAAAGCCGCCGCGTTCACCGACGCCGCAGGTGTGCTCGATCAGGTCGGGCAGCCAGGTGGTGAGGCGCTCGTTCAGCCCGGGGATCTTGTTCGAGGGATAGTCCTCCAGCTCTCCAAGGTCCAGCCAGACCTCCAATACGGGGCGGTAAGTCCAGACGCTGGGGCCGCGCAAAAACGTGGTGCGCAAGAGTTGGATGGTATTGAATTTCGCCATATCGATCAACGGATAAACATAAGTAACAATTCCGGGGGGAATCGCCGTAGATGGGAAAGCATTGTGCGCCCAAATGAGGCAGATTAATCGCTGTCAGCCTATTGGGCATGTCAGACGTTAAAGACAGATGAGGGCGGGGCGACCCATGCCGCCGTTCGCCACAATAATATGCGGTTGTTCACCGGACCACTGCCACCGCCCCGTGCGGAGAGAAAAAACGCCTTATGCAACATCTTCATTCCGCGGACGCGTCAGCATTCCTTGCGGGTCCGCTAGGAACCCAATTGCGAGCCAAGCTCAACACCCTGGAAAACGTGCTTGCCGTCACTCCCGTTGACCTGACCTCGGATTTGCGCTTCGGCAGCGGCCAGGTGGTGCTGACCTCGGAGCGCCTTCTGGCCTTTGATCCCGATGCCCAGCAGTGGAGTGAGTGGGTACTATCAACGGATTTGAGCCTGCGTTTTTTTGACCATGGCGGCGTGGGCAGCCTGGAGCTGCATGACAGCGCGCAGCGCCTGGGCCTGTGGCGCATCACCCTGAGCCACCAGACGGCGGTGCTGGGCCTGATGCAGCAGTTCGAGCGCCAACGTGAGCGTTTGCTGCGCAACGAGGCCTACCAGGTGGTCGAGGACGAGCGCTCGCTCTGCCCGGTCTGCGGCAGCGTGCTGCCCCCCGACAGCGAAGAATGCCCGGCCTGCGCCCGCCAGCAGAATGCACCGACCTCGAGCTGGGTGCTGCTGCGCCTGTGGCGCTTTGCCAAACCCTACAAAATGCAATTGTTGTTGGGTTTCGTCCTGACGCTCTGCACCACGGCCGCCCAGCTGGTGGCGCCGTACCTGACGATTCCGCTGATGGACAAGATCCTGATCCCGTTCCAGAACGGCGAGAAGATCGATGCCGGCCTGGTACGCTTCTACCTGGGCGCGCTGCTGGTCTCGGCGCTGATCGCCTGGCTGCTGGGCTGGGCGCGCACCTTTGTGCTGGCGCGCGTCTCCGAGCGCATCGGCGCCAACCTGCGCACCACCACCTACAACCACCTGCTCAAGCTGTCGCTCGATTTTTACGGCAGCAAGCGCACCGGTGACCTGATGGCCCGTATCGGTGCCGAAACCGACCGCATCAACCTGTTCCTCTCGCTCAACGCACTGGATTTTGCGACCGATGTGCTGATGATCGTGATGACCTCGGCGATCCTGTTCTCGATCAACCCCTGGCTGGCCCTGGTGACCCTGGTGCCGCTGCCCTTCATCGCCTGGATGATCCACACGGTGCGCGACAAGCTGCGCACCGGCTTCGAGAAGATCGACCGCGTCTGGTCCGAAGTGACCAATGTGCTGGCTGACACGATTCCCGGTATCCGCGTCGTCAAGGCCTTTGCCCAAGAGCAGCGCGAGGCTGACCGCTTTGCCGCTGCCAACCAGGTCAACCTCGAAGCCAATGACCGGGTCAACAAGACCTGGTCGCTGTTCACGCCCACGGTCACCTTGCTGACCGAAATCGGCCTGTTGATCGTCTGGGCCTTTGGTATCTACCTGGTGGCTGGCGGCTCGATCACTGTCGGTGTGCTGACCGCCTTTATCGCCTACATCGGCCGCTTCTACACGCGTCTCGATTCGATGAGCCGCATTGTGTCGGTCACGCAAAAGGCCGCCGCCGGCGCCAAGCGCATCTTTGACATCCTCGACCATGTGAGCAACGTGCCCGACCCGGTCAACCCGGTCAAGCTGGGCAAGGTGCAGGGCGCCATCACGATGGAGAACGTCGGTTTCCGCTATGGCAGCCGCACCGTCATCAAGGACCTGAACCTGCAGATCCGCCCCGGTGAGATGATTGGCCTGGTGGGCCACAGCGGCTCGGGCAAGAGCACCCTGGTCAACCTGATCAGCCGTTTCTACGACGTGACTGATGGCTCGATCCAGCTCGATGGCATCGATGTGCGCCGCATTGCGGTGTCCGACTACCGCAGCAATATCGGCCTGGTGCTGCAGGAGCCCTTCCTGTTCTTTGGCACCATTGCCGAGAACATTGCCTACGGCAAGCCCGATGCGACACGCGAAGAGATTGTGGCCGCTGCCCGCGCCGCCCATGCGCATGAGTTCATCCTGCGCCTGCCCCATGGCTATGACTCGCTGGTCGGCGAGCGCGGCCAGGGCCTGTCCGGCGGTGAGCGCCAGCGCATCTCGATTGCGCGCGCGCTGCTGATCGACCCACGCATCCTGATCCTGGACGAGGCGACCTCGGCCGTCGATACCGAGACTGAAAAGGAAATCCAGCGGGCGCTGGACAACCTGGTGCAAGGCCGCACGACGATTGCGATTGCCCACCGCCTCTCGACCCTGCGCAAGGCCGACCGCCTGGTGGTGATGGACCGCGGCGAGATTGTCGAAGTCGGATCGCATGATGCGCTGATGGCCCAGGAAGGCGCCTACTGGCGCTTGTACATGGCGCAGGCGCGCCGCGCCGAGGAAGATGCCGAAGCCGCTGGCGTGGTCACCGCGCGCGCTGCGGGCGTGACCTATGACATGCAGCCCCTGCCCAAGTCCCATGTGGACGGGTCCGATGACAACCGCTGATCAGCAGCCCAGGAAAGCCCTTTCATGACAACCATTTCCTCTCCGCTGGCGCTCAGCCGCAATCCCTTTGGCCGTCTGGTTCTGGACAAGGACGGCAGGCCCCACCAGGTCAACCCGGTGCGCGCCTTTCCGCTGTCGGCACCATCGCTGGGCATCTCCCTGGTCGGCGAAGACGGCAAGGAAGTGCTGTGGATCGCCGATATGGACGCGGTGGACCCGGCCGCCCGCGCACTGCTCGACGAAGACCTGGCCGCGCGCGAGTTCCAGCCGCTGATCGAGCGCATTGTCAGCGTCTCCACGTTCTCCGTCCCCAGCATCTGGACCCTGGAGACCGACCGGGGCCCCGTCCACATGACCTTGAAGGCCGAAGAGGACATCCGCAAGCTGCATGGCCGCCAGAACCTGCTGATCACCTCGGCCGATGGCGTGCACTACCGCCTGCCCGATACGAACCGCCTCGACAAGGCGTCGCGCAAGCTGCTGGAGCGCTTTTTGTAAGCTGCCCCTACCGCAAGCTGCAGTGCAGGGCCCGGAATTGCGGGCCCTTGTCTTTTTGCGGGCCTTGTCCCCCAGGTGCTGCTTTGCCTGGCATTTACAGGCATAATGCAATTCATTTGCAATAGTGGCCGTCGTCTGCGCGGCCCCCTGGTTTGATTGTCTGCCCGGCCTGTGTCTTCCCTGCGCGCTCTCCACCCTCTGTCTGTCTCGGCGCATGCGCCCAGGCCGCTGCGTGGCTGGGTGATGGCGCTGCTGTGCTGGCTGTGTTTTGCGCAGCTGTGCCTGCCGCTGCTGGGCAAGGTCCATGAAATCAGCCACCTCCATGCCCGCGCGCTGCAGACGGCTGCGCTCATGGCCACGGCACCGGCTGGCGAGCGCGACAGCAGCGATACCGTAGTCAGCCCCGGCCATGGCGGGCATGACCTGTTTGGCAAGCACTCCGAAGCCGACTGTCAGGGCTTCTCGCACATGGCCTTGGGTGCCGGCCTGCTCTGCGATGCGCTGCAGGCGCCCTTGCTCGCGGCGGCGCAGGAAGCGGCACCCACCGTGCTGGCCATCTTGCTGCGCCAAAGCCCGGCGCTGTTCTTTGCGCGTGGCCCTCCGTCTCTCACTCCCTCCTAGTTCCAGTGACACGGCCGTTGACCCCTGACCTTTGATGGTGCAGGGCAGCGCAGGCCGGTCTGTCTTGTTTTTTCCGCGCAATTGCCCGGCGTTATGGCGCCGGGCCGGTTCAGCCAGCAGTGCTGGGCTGCGCGCGCACATGCGCTGGATGCATGTGCTTTTCGAGGGGTAGACCATGGGTTTCCATGCACAACAGGCGCAGCCGCTGGTGGCGCGCACAGCAATTTTCAAGCCACAGGCGCGTGATCTGCGCCCGGTTGCAGCAGCGGTGATCGGCCTGCTGCTGAGCAGCGCCGCGCTGGCGCAGAACGCTGAAGACAGCACGCCGGCAACGACCACTGCGACCACCACCTTGCCCGAGGTGACGGTGTCGGCCAGCGGCACCAACCGCACGGTCGACGACATGACCACGCCGGTGACGGTGCTGCAAGGCGATGAGCTGGTGCAAAAGCGCGGTGCCAGTTTGGGCGAGACCCTGGCCAATGAGCCCGGCATTCAGGCCACGCACTTTGGTGCCGGTGCCAGCCGCCCGGTGATTCGCGGCATGGATGGTGCGCGGGTCAAGGTACTGAACGATGGCGCGGTGATCCAGGATGCCTCGACCATCAGCCCCGACCATGCGGTGGTGAGCGAGCCCATGCTGGCCACCCAGATCGAGGTGCTGCGCGGCCCCTCGGCGCTGATCTATGGCGCCGGCGCGATTGGCGGTGTGGTCAATGTGCTGGACAACAAGATCCCCACCAAGGTGCCGGAGAAGGGCTATGAAGGCCAGGTCGAAGTGCGTGCCGGCACGGGCGCCAACGACGCGGCGACGGCCCTGTCGCTGACGGCGGGCTCGGGCCCCTTTGCCCTGCATATGGAGGGCATGGCCCGCAATGCCGATGACTACCGCGTGGGCAGCGGCTGGGGCCTGGGCAACAAGGTGGACGGCAGCCGCGCGCGCAATGCCGGCGGCAGCATCGGGCTGTCCTGGATCGGCGACAGCGGCTATGTGGGCCTGGCCTACACCCGCACCCAGGCGCGCTACGGCCTGCCCGGCCACAACCACAGCTTTGAAGGCTGCCACACCCACGGCCTGCACCTGCACTGCGGCGGCCATGATGGCCATGACCATGGGGATGACGACCATGACCACGACCATGAGGAAGAAGGCGTGCCGGTGGTGGACATGCACAGCGAGCGCTATGACCTGCGCTCCGAGTGGCGCCAGCCGTTTGCCGGTGTGTCGGCCATTCGTGTGCGCGGCGGCGTGACGCGCTACCACCACGACGAGATCGAGGGCGGCGAGATCTCCACCAGCTTCAAGAACCGCGCGCATGACATGCGTGTCGATGTGCTGCATGAGCCGATTGCCGGCTGGACCGGTCTGGTCGGCTTTGAGGCCGCGCAGCGCCGCTTCAGCGCCACCGGTGAGGAAGCCTATGTGCAGCCGACCCGCACGCAAAGCCAAGGCGTCTACCTGCTCGAAGAGCGCCGCTTTGGCGACTTTGGCGTCGAGGCCGCACTGCGCCACGACTGGCAAAGCGTTTATGCCAATGACGACGGCCTGGTGCGCAAGCACAAGGGCAATTCGCTGTCGCTGGGCGGCAGCTGGCGCTTTATGCCGGGCTACCGCCTGAGCGCCCATGTCACCTCGGCCAGCCGCTTGCCCACGGCCGAAGAGCTGTATGCGCGCGGCCTGCACATGGCCACCTCGACCTATGAGCTGGGCAACCCCGATCTGCGCAAGGAGCGCTCGGGCAATATCGA
The DNA here is from genome assembly GCF_037479395.1 of Comamonas sp. MYb21. Taxonomy (NCBI): domain Bacteria; kingdom Pseudomonadati; phylum Pseudomonadota; class Betaproteobacteria; order Burkholderiales; family Comamonadaceae; genus Comamonas; species Comamonas sp. MYb21. Next base: position 76,982 of record NZ_JBBGZC010000002.1, read on the forward strand.
CATCGGCATTGCGCGCACTGCGGGCGACACGACCTACTCGGTCAATGTTTACCGCAACCGGGTGAACAACTACATCTATGGCCGCACCGTCGATGAGCACGACGGCCTGCAGCTGCTGCAGTATGCGCAGCAGACCGCCACCTTCACCGGTCTGGAAGGCCAGATCCAGCACCGCATCAATGCGAACTGGACGGTGGGCGCCACCGGTGACCTGGTGCATGCCAAGCTCGAAGACGGCAGCAAGATCCCGCGTCTGGCTCCTGCCCGCGTGGGCCTGCGCGTGGCCGGAAAATGGGCCAACTGGAGGAGCGAAGCGCAGTGGCAGCTGGTCAAACGCCAGAACAAGGTCGCGGACTATGAAAGCGAGACCCCGGGCTACGGCATGCTGAACTGGCGCGTGAGCTACCACCAGACCTCCAGCGATGGCACGCCATGGCAGGTCTACCTGAAGCTGGACAACCTGACCAACAAGCTGGCCTACGTGCACACCTCGTTCATCAAGAACGCGGCGCCGCTGCAGGGCCGTGCAGTCTCGCTGGGCTTTATCAAGCAGTTCTAAGCAGCTGGCTGTAGAAGCATGAACGCCAAAGCCGCTGTCTCCACCAGGAGCCAGCGGCTTTTTTGCGTTTGTGTTTTGCTTGGGCGGAGGCGATCAGAGGTTGGAGATGCCGCTGCTGACATGGCCGGCCGGCACATGGGCCGCCGCGCTGGTCACATGGCCGGTCTGGTCGTCAAAGAAGAAATCAGGCTCGAACTCACGCAGAAACTCGCCCTTAGCCAGGCCACCCAAGAACATGGTTTCATCGACGCCGATGTTCCAGTCCATCAGGGTGCGGATCGCGCGCTCATGCGCGGGGGCGCTGCGGGCGGTGACCAGGGCGGTGCGGATGCGCATCTGGCTTTGCGTGTCTTGCTGCAGCCGGTGGAGCGCCGCCAGCAGCGGCTTGAAGGGGCCATCGGGCAGCGGCCGGGTGGCATGCTCGATCTCATGGCGCTGGAACGCATCCAGCCCCTGGGCCTGGAAGACGCGCTCGGCCTCATCGGAGAACAGCACCGCATCGCCGTCAAAGGCAATGCGCACTTCATCGGGGTGGCTGTCCTGCGCCTGGGCCGATTCGGTCAGCACACGCGCGGCCGGAAAGCCCAGCTGCAGCGCCTGCTGCACATCGGTGGCATTGGCCGACAGGAACAAATGCGCGCCCAGCGGCTTGAGGTAGCGAAAAGGGTCGCGCCCCTGGGTGAACACCCCGCGCTGGATGGAGTGAAGCCCATGGGCCTTGCAGCTGCGGAACACCCGCATGCCGCTGACCGGGTCATTGCGCGAGAGCAGCACCACCTCCACCTTCTGCACCGTGCCACTGTTGAACGCCAGCAGCTTGCGCACCAAGGAGAACGCCACGCCCGGTGGCGCGGGGATATCGAGCCGCTGCAGCTGCAGCTGGGCATAGGCCTGGTCCTTGTCCTGCTCGAAAACCCGGTTTTCTTCTTCAAAGTTGAACAGCGCCCGCGAGGAGATCGCGACCACCAGCTTGTTTTCGAGAGTGGCAGCCATGGCCGTCCTTGTTGCTGAACTGAGGGCCAATATAGCGCAGTGGCTGCGCTGTTCTTGACTTAATACCAAGCCTGGGAGAACTGCGAGATCACGCGCCCCAAATGCTGCTGCATCGCCTGGCGCGCCTGCGCGGGCTGGCGCTCGGCAATCGCGGCAAAGATGGCCTGGTGGTCCTTGAGGCTGGCTTCGCGCAGCTGCTCGGAGTGGAAATGCTGCTCGATCTTGTCCCAGCGCGGGTCCTGGCGGGCGTTGTCCCACATCGCTTCCACCATGTGCTGGAGCACGCGGTTGCCGGTGGCCTCGGCAATGGCGAGGTGAAAACGCCGGTCGGCCGCGTCATAGGCGTCCTTGTCGGCCAGCTGCAGGCGCATGGCGGCGAGGGCGTCGAGCATGCGGTCCAGGTCGGCATCGCGCCGCTCGCTGGCAGCGGCGGCAGCTATCTCGGCCTCGACCAGCACGCGGGCGCGCAGGGTCTCGAGCGGGCCGGGGCCGGTGGGCACATCAAAGGCGGGCAGGCGGCTGGGGCCATTGGCACCCGTTGGCTGCAGGTAGATGCCCGAGCCCAGGCGCACCTCGACCAGGCCCTGCACCTCCAGCGCAATGATGGCCTCGCGCACGGCAGTGCGGCTGACGCCAAACATATCGGCCAGCGTGCGCTCCGACGGCAGGCGCTGGTCGGCCGCCGCGCTGTCTGTGGCGGTTTCTTCCAGGATTTTTCTGGCGAGGTCCTGGTAGGACCTGACACCGGCGGTGCGGCTGTCGTCGTCAACCGGAGGGACCAGCTTGTTGGGCATCTTGCGCGTATTCCGTTCATCGGCCGCTCCGCCAAAACCGGAAGGCCAGCAGCAGTGTAAGCCGCCCTCTGGCCCAAATGCGGCAAATACCGGACATAGTGGTAAACCATCAATCTAAATGGTCTAGCCAGTTTGTAGAATTGGTCTAACCAGATTTTTGATTGCAGCAAAAGGTTTTCCATGAAGATGTCGTTTCGTTGGTTTGGCAGCGCGGACCCGGTCTCGCTCGCCTATATCCGCCAGATCCCCGGGGTCACGCATATCGTCTCGGCGATCTATGACGAGCCGGTTGGCGCCGTCTGGCCGCTGGCCAAGATCGAGGCGCTCAAGCAGCAGATTGAAGACGCGGGCCTGGCTTTTGAGCTGGTGGAATCGGTGCCGGTGCACGAGGACATCAAGCTCGGCCGCGACAGCCGCGACCAGCTGATCGCCAACTACCAGCAAACCCTGCGCCATCTGGCTGCCGCCGGTGTGCAGGTGGTGTGCTACAACTTCATGCCGGTGTTTGACTGGACCCGCACCGAGCTGGCCAAGCAGCTGCCCGATGGCTCTACCTGCCTGGCCTTTGACAGCCGCCAGGCCGACAGCATCGATGCGGAAAAAGGCATCTCGCTGCCCGGCTGGGACAGCAGTTACCGCAGCGATGAGCTGCAAGGCCTGCTGCAGGCCTACCGCCAGGTCGATGCCGAGCAGCTCTGGCAGAACCTGGCCTATTTTCTGCAGGCGGTCATCCCGGTGGCCGAGGAATGCGGCATCAAGATGGCCATCCACCCCGATGACCCGCCGCGCCCGATCTTTGGCCTGCCGCGCATCGTGAAGAACCGCGACGACCTCGCCCGCATCGTCGACCTGATCGACAGCCCCGCCAATGGCCTGACCCTGTGCTCGGGCTCGCTGGGCGCCGGCCCGCAGAACAATGTCGAGGCGCTGGTGCGCGAGTTTGGCGGGCGCGGCCGCATCCACTTTGCGCATATCCGCAATGTCAAGGTATCGCCCGAGGGCGACTTTGAAGAAACCGCCCACCTCTCGACCTGTGGCTCGCTCGATATCGCGGCCATCGTCAAGGCCTACCACGATGTGGGCTTTGCAGGCTATGTGCGCCCGGACCACGGCCGCATGATCTGGGGCGAAACCGGCAAGCCCGGCTATGGCCTCTACGACCGGGCACTGGGCGCCGTCTACATCAATGGGCTGTGGGAGGCGGTGGACAAGTTCTCGCCCGAGCAGCAAGACAGCGCAGCGCCTGCTGCCCTCTGATTTCAAACCAAGGAGACATAACAATGACGACCAAGACAACACAGCACGCCATGCTGCGTCGCAAACTGACCCTGGGTCTGGCGCTGGGCGCCAGCTTGATCGGCGCGGGCGCCCCGGCGCTGGCGCAGACCGCCTACCCGACCAAGCCGGTCACCCTGATGGTGGGCTTCCCGCCAGGTGGTCAGACCGATTTTGCCGCCCGCGTGCTCAGCAACAGCCTGGCGGCCAATCTGGGCCAGGGCGTGGTCATCGAGAACAAGGCCGGCGTCAATGGCAACCTGGGCTCGGCCGACATCATGCGTTCGGCCCCCGATGGCTACCGCATGCTGGTGGGCAATGGCTCGATGACCGTAACCCCGCATGTGTTCCCGACCCTGGGCATTGTGGACCCGACCAAGTTTGTGCCCGTGGGCATCCTGCTGCAGTCGCCACTGGTGCTGGTGGTGCCCACCTCGTCACCGGTCAAGGACTTTGCGCAGTTTGCCGCCCTCGTCAAGGAGCGCGCCAAGGCCGGCAAGGGCGTGGACTATGGCACCCCGGGTGCCGGTTCGCTGGTGCATGTGACCACCGAGCTGATGCGCGAGCGCCTGGGCAGCCCGGCGATGAACCATGTGCCCTACAAGGGCAGTGGCCCTGCCGTGATCGACCTGATGGCCGGCCGCATCGAGGCCATGTTTGATGCGACCTCGGTGTTTGATCCCTATATCAAGTCCGGCAAGGTGCGCCCCATCCTGGTCACCAGCAGCAGCCGCGTGGCCTCGCTCCCCGATGTGCCGACCCCCGCCGAAGTGGGCCTGAAGGATTTCGAGATCATCTCCTTCATCGGCATGTATGGCCCGCCCGGCACCCGCCCTGAGGTGGTGCAAAAGCTCAATGCAGCCATCAACACGGTGCTGAAGGAACCAGCGGTGATCCGCAGCTTTCAGGAGCGCGGTGACCAGCCTGGCGGCGGCACGCCTGAGCAGCTCGATGCGATGACGCGCGCGCAGTACAAGCTCTGGGGCGATGTGGTCAAGGCCAACAAGATCCACGCGGAGTGAAATTGGGCCCCGCTGGCCTGACCGGGCCAAGCGGGGTCAGTCTGGTTGTTTAGCGCACAAACTGGTTGAGCTGGATGATGGGCATCAACACCGCCATCACGATGATGCCGACAATGATGCCCATGCCGACGATCAGCAGCGGCTCCAGGATGGTGGCCAGGCGCATCGCGCGGCGTTTCACATCACCGGCCAGCTGGTTGGCCACGCGCTGCAGCATTTGCGGCAGCTCGCCGGTCTGCTCGCCCAGGCGGGCAAACATCGACAGCAGCGCGGGGAAGCGCTTTTTCTGCGCCAAGGCCGAGGCGAGCGGCGCGCCCTCGCGCACCTGGTCCAGCGCATCGATGGCGTCCTGGCGCATCGCCTGGTTGGAGACGGTCTGCGCAGCGGCCTGCAGCGCCTTCAAGATGGGCACGCCGGCATTGCTGAGCATGGCCAGGGTCGAGGCAAAACGGGCGGCATTGTAGTTGCGCGAGAGCTTGCCGACGACCGGCAGCTGCAGCCAGCCGGCATCAAAGCGCTGGCGAAAGGCGGGCTGGCGCAGCGACAGGCGCAGCAGCACGGTGCCGGCAATGGCCAAGCCCGCGCCCAGCCACCACCAGTGGCGGATCAGGTCGCTAAAGCCCAGCATGATGCGGGTGAGCAGCGGCAGCGCATGCTTGGTACCCGAGAACACCTCGGCCACCTGGGGCACCACATAGCTCATCAGCACCATCACCACGACAAAGGCAAAGCAGGTGACGATGGCCGGGTAGAGCGAGGCACCGATGAGGCTGTTCTTGAGCTGGTCGCGCTCTTCCAAATCATCGGCAAGCCGCGAGAGCACCTGGTCGAGGTGGCCGCTGTGCTCGCCCGCATCGATCACGGCGCGGTAGATCTGCGAAAAATCACGGGGGTAGAGGGCCAGCGACTTGGCAAAGGTGGAGCCGCCATTGACTTCGGCGCGCAGGCTGGCGACCAGCTGGCGCTGGGGCTCGCTGTCGATCTCTTCCATCAGCGCGGTCAGCGCTCGCTCCAGCTGCAGGCCCGAGCTGATGAGGCCGGCGAGCTGGCGCGTCCAGACCGCCAGGCTCGTGGCATTGAAGACCGCGCGCCGGCTGCGCACGGTGCTGGCGCCGTTGTCGTCGACATCGCCCAGCGGCTCGACCGCCAAGGGCACCATGGCCTGGGCACGCAGCAGGCTGCGCGCGGCCTTGGCGCTGTCGGCTTCGATCATGCCCTTGCGGGTCTGGCCCTGGGCGTCTAGAACTTCGTACGAAAAAGCGGGCATGGGGCAGGTGGATAAAACAAGGTGGCTCCATGGCCACCCCGGGCTATTGTGCCTGATCCCCATGGCATGCAGATGGCAGCGGCCCGATCAGGCAGCGGCTGCAGCGGGCATCTCGACGGGGCCGTCGAGCGCATCGGCGCGCTGGGCAGCGGGGCGCTGCAGCAGCGGCAGCGCGTAGTCCTGGAATTCGGGCAGGCTGGGCAGGGTGCCTTCGTGCATGCTCCAGCCGATATAGCTGGCCAGGTACAGGTCGGCCGCCGTGAAATGGTCGCCGCAGGCAAAGCGCTTGCCGCTCACCGCCAGTTGCAGGCTGCGCAGCACATCGTCAAAACGGCCATAGCCGGCCGACAGTGCCTGGCGTTCGGTCTGGTTCTTCAGCCAGCCTTCGGCCTTGGCGGTGGACACCGCCTCGACCGGCCCAGCCACCAGGAACAGCCAGCGGTAGTAGCTGCCGCGCTCGGGGCTGCCCAGCGCCGGTGCCAGCTTTTTCTCGGGGTAAAGATCGGCCAGGTAGGCCAGGATCGCGCCGGTCTCGCTCACCACCGTGTCGCCATGCTGCAGTGCCGGTACCTTGCCCATGGGGTTGAGCGCCAGGTAGTCGGGAGACTTCATCGTGCCGCCAAACTCCAGCCGCACCGGCTCGTAGACGGCATCGCACTCTTCGAGCATCCAGCGCACCATGCGGGCGCGGGACTGGGGGTGGTAGAAAAAGCGCAGCGGGGCGTTGTGGGGGGTCATGTCTTGGTCCTTCGGGTGACTGGCAAAATCGCCATGCCCCTAGGTTAGGCAGGGAGGCTGACAGAAACTGTCAGCAGCTGGCATCAAGCCGCAGATCAGCGCCTAGGTCCAGCCGTCCAGCGTATAGCCGGTCTCTGCCAACCACTGCTGGATCAAGCTATGGCGGCTTTGCGGATAGCGCTCCTGCAGCTCCTGCATGGCATGCACCCGGTCGGCGCGAAAGTGGCGAAAGCCCTGGCGCAGCTCGCACCAGGCCGACACGACGCGGCTGCGGTCGAAATAGGCCATCGCAAAGGGCCAGACCAGGCGCTCGGTCAGGCGGCCGTGCTGGTCCTCATAGTGCAGCACCACCTTGTGCTCGGCACGGATCGCGCGGCGCAGCCCGGTCTGCCAGTGCTCGGGCGGGGGGCTGGGCTGCATGTTGGGGACCATCAGGCCGCTGGTGTCGACTGCGATGCGCAGCTCCAGCGGCAAGGCGCTGCGGATGCGGTCCATCGCAGCGCTGGCGGCACTGGCCAACTGCGGGTCGGCCTGCAGGCTGGCCCAGCGCGCGCCCAGCAGCAAGGCTTCGAGCTCATCGGCATTGAACATCAAGGGCGGCAGCAAAAAGCCAGGCCGCATCTCAAAGCCAATGCCCGGATCGCCCTCGATGGCCGCGCCTTGCTCGCGCAGGCTGGCGATATCGCGGTAGACGGTGCGCAGGCTCACCTCCAGGGTCTGGGCCAGCGCCGGGCCGGTTTGGGGCTGGCGGGCGCGGCGCAGCAGATCGAGCAGGCGGAGCAGACGGGCAGGGCGGGACATCGCGCAAGCATAGCCGGTCTGCCAGGCCTGCCATAGACTCAGGCTGGCGCTTTTTGCCCGATCTCGAAATTGGCCTGGATCTCCAGCGCCCGCACCAGGCCGGAGTGGTCCCAGCCCGCGCCGCCATGGGCCACGCAGCTGTTGAACAGCTGCTGCGCCTGGGCGGTGTTGGGGAGGGACACGCCCAGCTGGCGCGCGCTGGCCAGCGCCAGGTTCAGGTCCTTTTGGTGCAGCGCGATGCGAAAACCGGGATCAAATGTGCGATGGATCATGCGCTCGGCATGCACTTCGAGAATCTTGGACGAGGCAAAGCCGCCCAGCAGCGCCTGGCGCACCCGCGCTGGGTCGGCACCGGCGCGCGATGCAAACAGCAGGGCCTCGGCCACCGCCTCGATATTCAAGGCGACGATGATCTGGTTGGCCACCTTGGCGGTCTGGCCGTCGCCATGGCCGCCGACCAGGGTGATGTTCTTGCCCAGCGTCTCGAACAGCGGCTTGACCCGCTCAAAGGCCGCCTCAGGCCCGCCCACCATGATGGACAGCGTCGCATTCTTGGCACCCACTTCGCCGCCCGATACCGGCGCATCCAGGTACTGCGCGCCCAGCGCGCTGATGCGTTTGGCAAAGTCCTTGGTAGCGACCGGCGAGATCGACGACATATCGACCACGATCTTGCCGCTGCTGCCCTTGAGGCCGGCGGCCAGGCCATCGGGCGCAAACAGCACCTGCTCGACGTCGGAGGTGTCAGGCACCATCAAAAAGATGATATCGGCCCGCTCGGCCACGCCGCGCACCGATGTGCATTGGGTGGCGCTGCTCTCTGCGATGGGGGCCGGCACCTTGCCGCGCGTGTTGATGAACAGCTGGTGGCCGGCGGCAATCAGGTGGCTGCACATGGGTGCGCCCATGATGCCCAGGCCGATAAAGCCCAGTTTGAGTGGCGTTGCATGCATGCAGAAATCTCCTTGGTTTTTATGGAAAGAGGTGGGGGTCTCGGGCCGCGATCAAGCGGTCGCCGTCGCGCGCTTTTGGCCCGCCACGGTCTGCAGCCAGTGCAGGCCTGCCTCGGTGCCCTGCGCGGGCCTGTACTCGCAGCCCACCCAGCCGCTGTAGCCGATGCGGTCCAGGTGCGCGAACAGGAAGGGGTAGTGGATCTCGCCCGTGCCCGGCTCGTGGCGGCCCGGGTTGTCGGCCAGCTGCACATGGCCGATGCGCGCCAGGTGCTTGTGCAAGGTGGCGGCCAGCTCGCCTTCCGTGCGCTGGGCATGGTAGATGTCGTACTGCACCAAGGCATTGGCGGCGCCCACGTCATCCAGAATGGCCAGCGCCTGGTCGGTGCGGTTCAGGTAAAAGCCGGGAATATCAAAGGTATTGATGGGCTCAACCAGCAGGCGCAGCTTGGCCAGCTTCAGCGCCGCTGCGGCAAAGCGCAGGTTGTCCACCAGGGTGCGGCGCAGGGTGGCAGCATCCACATCGGCGGGCGCTTTGCCGGCCAGGCAGTTGAGCTGGGGCACGCCCAGTGCATGCGCATAGGTGACGGCCTGGGCAACGCCGGCGCGGAACTCGTCCACCCGCCGGGGATCGCAGGCAATGCCACGCTCGCCGGCCTCCCAGTCGCCCGCAGGCAGGTTGTGCAACACAATCTGCAGGCCCGTGGCATCGAGCCGCTGCTGGATTTCTTCAACGGTATGGGCATAGGGAAACAGAAACTCCACGGCCTCAAAACCGGCCTGGGCGGCGCGCTCAAAGCGGTCGAGAAACGGTACTTCGGTAAACAGCATGCTGAGGTTGGCAGCAAAACGGGGCATGGCAAAACTCCGGTTAAAAAACGAGGGGTGCATCAATCCAGCAGTGCAAGGGCGCTGGGCGCATCGGCCTTGCCGCTGGCCAGGTCTTCGAACTCGATGACGTTGTCGATCTCGGTGCCCATCGCGATATTGGTCACGCGCTCCAAGATGCATTCGATGACCACCGGCGTGCGGTGCTCGGCCATCCAGGCCTCGGCTTGCTGCATTGCGGGGGCGAATTCTTCGGGGCGGTGTACGCGGATGGCCTTGCAGCCCAGGCCTTCGACAACCTTTACATGGTCCACGCCATAGCCACGTGCGGCCTCGTCCTCGGCCATGTTGATGTTGTCGAACGCAAGCTGCACGCAGTAATCGATGCTGAAGCTGCGCTGCGCCTGGCGGATCAGGCCCAGGTAGCTGTTGTTGACCAGCACATGGATATAGGGCAGCTTGAACTGCGCGCCCACGGCCAGCTCCTCGATCATGAACTGGAAGTCGTAGTCGCCCGACAACGCGACGATCTTGCGCTGCGGATCGGCCACGCGCACGCCCAGCGCGGCCGGTGTCGTCCAGCCCAAGGGGCCGGCTTGGCCGCAGTTGATCCAGTTGCGCGGCTTGTAGACATGCAGAAACTGCGCCCCGGCAATCTGCGACAGGCCGATGGTGGAGACATAGGTGGTGTCGCGGTCCAAGTTCTGGTTCATGCACTGGTAGACGCGCTGGGGCTTCATCGGCACGTTGTCGAAGTGGGTCTTGCGCAGGTAGTCGATGCTGTTCTTGCGGCCCTGGCAGTCTGCTACCCAGGCGCTGCGGTCACGCAGCTTGCCAGCGGCCTTCCAGTCCTTGGCCACGGCGACGAACTGCTGCAGCGCGGCCTTGGCATCCGAGACGATGCCGAAATCGGGCGCAAACACGCGGCCGATCTGCGTGGGCTCGATATCGACATGGATGAATTGGCGGCCCCGGGTGTAGACATCGACCGAGCCGGTATGGCGGTTGGCCCAGCGGTTGCCGATGCCCAGCACAAAGTCCGATGCCAGCATGCTGGCGTTGCCATAGCGGTGGCTGGTTTGCAGACCGCACATGCCGGCCATCAAGGGGTGGTCATCGGGGATGCTGCCCCAGCCCATCAAGGTGGGGATCACCGGCAGATCAAGGGTCTCGGCCAGCTCGACCAGCAGCTCTGCTGCATCGGCATTGATGACGCCGCCGCCGCTGACGATCAGGGGGCGCTCGGCGGCATTGAGCATGGCGATGGCCTTTTCGGCCTGCTTGCGCGTGGCGGCAGGTTTGTAGACCGGCAAGGGCTCGTAGGTGTCGATGTCGAACTCGATCTCGGCCAGCTGCACATCGATGGGCAGGTCAATCAGCACCGGGCCGGGGCGGCCCGAGCGCATCAGATGGAAGGCCTGTTGGAAGGCGCCGGGCACCTGGGCGGGCTCCAGTACGGTGGCGGCCCACTTGGTCACGGTCTTGGCGATGGAGGCAATGTCCACGGCCTGGAAGTCTTCCTTGTGCAGGCGCGCGCGTGGCGCCTGGCCGGTGATGCACAGGATCGGGATCGAGTCGGCGCTGGCCGAGTACAGGCCGGTGATCATGTCGGTGCCGGCCGGCCCGCTGGTGCCGATGCAGACCCCTATATTGCCCGCCACGGCGCGGGTATAACCCTCGGCCATGTGGCTGGCGCCTTCGACATGGCGGGCCAGGATATGGCCGATGCCGCCATGCGCCTTCATCGCTGCGTACAGCGGGTTGATGGCGGCGCCAGGAACGCCGAATGCGACGCTCACACCTTCTTTTTCCAGCACGCGGACTGCGGCTTCGATCGCTTTCATTTTGGCCATGGGGTCTCCTTTACAGCTGGGATCGACTGTAGGGAAGGCAGGCGTTTGCAGGAAGGCGCAGGCGGACCATAAAATTTATTCCACCCAGGAATGGACGGCAGTGCATTGCATGCCGCATCATCGGGCGCAGAGGCGCTACGAATCTGTTCCAAGAAGCGCCCAGCATGTGACGTGCGGCATGCGATGCCGCAGCAATCCCAGGAGACACAACCATGGACCGACTCGATGCCATGCACATGTTTGTGCGCGTGGTGGAAACGGGCAGCTTCACCAAGGTGGCACAGGAGTTTTCCTCGACCCAGCCCACGGTGACCAAGCAGGTGGCAGCGATGGAGGCGCGGCTCAAGGTGCGCCTGCTCAACCGCAATACGCGGGGCGTGAGCCTGACCGAGGCGGGCGCGCTGTACTACGAAAAATGCAAGCGCATCGTGAGCGACGTGGCCGATGCCGACAATATGGTGCAGGTGCGGCAGACGCAGGTGCAGGGCCAGTTGCGCATTGGCAGCTCGGTCGCGTTTGGGCGGCGTGTGCTGATTCCGCTGGCGATGGAGTTCATGCAACACAACCCGCAGGTGCAGGTGGACCTGAGCTTTGAAGACCGCTACACCGACCTGGTGGCCCAGGGCATTGATGTGGCGCTGCGCCTGGGCAAGCTGGCCGATTCATCGCTGGGCGCGCGCATGCTGGGCGTCAATCCCTGGGTGCTGGTGGCCTCGCCCGCCTACTTGCGCAAGCAGGGCACGCCGCGCCGGCCATCGGATTTAAAAGAGCACTCGGCGCTGATCTACAGCAGCGTGCAGGGCAACGATGTCTGGCGGCTGCGCAATGCCAGCGGCGAGTCCGTCTCCGTGCCGGTCACGGGGCGGCTGCGCTCCAACAACCTCTCGGCCTTGCTGGCCGCTGCGCGCTCGCACATGGGCGTGGCCGCGCTGCCGCGCTATGTGGCGCATGAGTCGCTGAAGGCGGGCCGCGTGGTCGAGGTACTCAAGACCTGCCGCCTGCCCGAGCAGGAGATCCACGCCGTCTACCCCTCGCCGCGCCTGGTGCCGCAAAAGGTGCAGTCCTTTATCGCGTTCTTGCAGGGCAGCTTTGATGCCGCCTGGTGGGAGAACCTGGCCCAGGGCGGCTAGGCGCCGAGGGTCTGGCAAGCCTGGCAGCCCGCATCACAGGATCAGAATGGCGCGGAAATCGTTGACGTTGGTGTGCGTGGGCCCGGTCACCACCAGGTCGCCCAGCGCCTCGAAAAAGCCATAGGCATCGTTGCGGTCCAGGTGGTCGCTCAGGCGCAGCTGCAGCGCAGCGGCGCGCTGCAGCGTATCGGGTGCCAAGCGCGCGCCGGCATTGTCCTCCACACCATCGATGCCATCGGTATCGGCCGCCAGCGCCCAGATACCGCCCTGGCCTTGCAGGGCCTGCGCCAGGCCCATGCAGAACTCGCCAGCGCGCCCGCCGCGCCCCTTGGCGGCGCCCGGCTGGCGCGGGCGAATGGTGACGGTGGTCTCGCCCCCGGAGAGGATGACGCAGGGTTTGGCAAAGGGGCTGCCATGGCGGGCCACGGCGCGTGCCAGCGCCGCATGCATTTTGCCGATCTCACGCGATTCGCCCTCGATCTCGTCGGACAGCACATGGGCGGTGATACCGGCGGCGACGGCGGCATCGGCCGCCGCATCCAGCGATTGCTGGGGCGTGGCGATCAGGTGCACTTCATGGCCGGCAAAGCGCGGATCGCCGGGCTTGGGGGTTTCCAGCGAGCCATCCTCCAGCGCAGCGCGCAGGCGCTCGGGCAGCGCGATCTGGTAGCGGTTCAGAATCGCCAGTGCCTCGGCGCAGGTCGAGGCATCGGGCACCGTGGGGCCGCTGGCGATGACCGAGGGGTCGTCGCCGGGCACATCGCTGATGGTCAAGGTCACCACCTTGGCGGGGTAGCAGGCAGCGGCCAGGCGCCCGCCCTTGATGCGCGAGAGGTGCTTGCGCACGCAGTTCATCTCGCCAATGGCGGCACCGCTCTCCAGCAGCGCCTGGTTGATGCGCTGCTTGTCCTGCAGGTCCATGCCGTCGGCTGGCAGGGTCAGCAGGGCCGAGCCGCCGCCCGAGATCAGGCAGAGCACCAGGTCGTCGGCGGTCAGGCCCTGGGTCAGCGCCAGCATGCGTTCGGCGGCCGCCAGGCCGGCGGCATCGGGCACGGGGTGGGCGGCTTCGACCACCTCCAGGCGCTGGGCCAGCCCAGCGGGCCGGGGCGGAATATGCCCATAGCGGGTGACGACCAGGCCCGACAGCGGCGCGTCCTGCGGCCAGAGGGCTTCGAGCGCCTGCGCCATCGAGCCGCCTGCCTTGCCGGCTCCCAGCACCACGGTGCGGCCTTTGGGCGGCGGGGGCAGGTACTGCGCCATGCTGTGCAGCGGTTGCGCGCGCTGCACCGCGCGCTGGTACAGGTCCAGAAGAAACTGCTGGGGATCGCGCCGGGGATCGGCCAGCGCTGGTAGTGGGGTGTGGCTCATGCGGTAGGTCTCCGCTGGCCATTATGAAAGCAGGCGGCAGGCACAGGTGGAATAGACGTTATTCCTGGCCAGGGGATATACAGCAGTGCGATAACGCCGCGCACGGCCGCCGCGAGTCAGCCCGGTGGCGTGCGGTTGCCCCAGTCGGTGTAGAACACGCCCGCCGCATCCTTGCGGATATAGACATAGGCCGGGCCGGCATGGGTATCGCCATGGGCATGGGCCTTGTCGGGAATGCGCCAGTAGTAGACGATGCCATCCAACTCGGCAAACTGGCCGACGTACTGCAGATCCTCGGCACGCAGCGGGTCGGCGCTGGCGAGCGACTGGCCCAGCTCCATGCGCACATAGCGGGGCACGGAGCGCTCCTGCGCGTCCGACAAGCAGGTGCTGCCCAGCCAGGGAGCGCTTTCCTGCACCTCGGCCTCGTTCTGCAATTGCTCCTGCTTGGTACGGTATTCGCGGCGGAACTCGGGCGTTTGCATATGCGCGGCCAAGGCCGGGTCTTCGCTGCGGACGCTGGGCTGGGGCTGCGCGGCTGCGGCAGGCGGGGCCACGGCCGGTGCGGCCTCCTGGGCCTGGGGCGTGGGAGCTGGGGGATCGTCGGGGGGCTGCTGCATGCAGCCGGCCAGCAAGCTGCAGGCCGTCAGCGCCGCTGGCAGGGTGGTTCTATAGGAGACAGACATGGCGCAAGCATAGCCTGGGTGGGACGGGATCGGCGTCGCTTTTGCTGAAAAAAGGGCGCCGATCGGGGAGTAAAGGCCGTGTTTAGGCTGCGTAGCCGGCCCGCAGAGCTTGCGCAGCAATATCGAGCGAGCGCAGACGCAAATCGCCATCATAGATATCGCAGACGAGCATCAGCTCGTCGGCGCCGGTGTGCTGGGCCAGCACCTTCAGGCGCTGCTGCACACGCTCGGGGCCGCCGATGGAGGCCACCGCCAAAAAGCCTTCGATCGCCTGGCGCTCGGCCATGTTCAGGCCCTCCATAAAGCCGTCGACCGGTGGCGGCAGCAGACCGCGCTTGCCCGTCACAATGCCCAGCACGCGCTGGTAGGTGCTGCTGGCGAGGAACTCGGCCTCGCTGTCGGTAGGCGCTGCAATCACTGGCGCGCCGACGATCACATAGGGCTTGTCCAGCGTGGCCGAGGGCTTGAACAGGTCGCGGTACAGCTGCACCGCCTGCTGCAGCATGCGCGGCGCAAAGTGCGAGGCAAAGGCATAGGGCAGGCCCAGGTGCGCGGCCAGCTGGGCCGAGAACAGGCTCGAGCCCAGCAACCACAGCGGCACATTGGTGCCAGCGCCCGGCGTGGCCACCAGCTTTTGCCCGGGTTGGGCGGGGCCCAGCAGGCGCTGCAGCTCCATCACATCGCGGGGAAAGTCTTCTTCGGTCTCGACCCGGTCACGGCGCAGGGCCCGCATCGTCATGCCATCGGTGCCGGGCGCGCGGCCCAGGCCCAGGTCGATACGGCCCGGGTAGAGCTCGGCCAGGGTGCCAAAGGCCTCGGCCACCACCAGCGGTGCATGGTTGGGCAGCATGATGCCGCCCGAGCCCACACGGATGTGTTGGGTCGCCCCCGCCACATGGCCAATCAGCACGGCCGTGGACGAGCTGGCAATGCCCGGCATATTGTGGTGTTCGGCCATCCAGTAGCGCGTAAAGCCGAGCGACTCGACATGCTGCGCGGTACGCACGGCCAGTTGCAAAGCCTGGGCAACGGTGCCGCCTTCGCGCACAGCCACCAAGTCCAACATCGAAAGCGCGGGGGGTGTTTTTGTCTCAGTCATGCAGACATTCTTGCCTAGGCAAATATCCTTTGCTGACTGTGGTTATGGGTCAAATGTGGAGGCCGGAGCCTGGTTTTTGGCAGACCGCCGCCGTGCGCAAGGCGCTTGAATTCAGCGCTGCCGAATCGCCCGCGCGCAGCTGATGCCCACCAGAATCCCCCAGAGCAGCACCAGCAGCGCGGTCGCCAGGTAGCGCTCGCCTTGCTGCATCGCAAACCAGGAAATTACCAGCGCCATCAGGCCGGCGATGCGCATCAGCCGGCGCAGCTGCGCGGTGGACATGCGCGGCTGAAAATGGCGCAGCGCTGCCAGGCTGGCGATGGCCAGCACGGTGAGCCAGAGAAACAACATGCCGCCGTAGGGCGCGACGAGGGTATTGAGCGATTCCAACATGGGGCGATTGTGTCAAATCGCCAATACCCGTTGGCGCGGGCGGCGCCTACGGGATATTCGGACAATCGCGGTTAATCGCGGGTGACGCGCACGACTTCTTCTGCGCTGGTGATGCCTTCGCGCACCAGGCGCTCGCCATCCTCGCGCATCAGGTGCATGCCGGCCGCCATGGCCTGGTTGCGGATCTCGGACTCGGGCGCCTGGGCGTGGATCTGGGCGCGGATGGCCTCGTCCACCACCAGCAGTTCGAAGATGCCGGTACGGCCCCGGTAGCCGCTGGGGTCGCTGTCGTCAATGCGGCGCACCAGGCGCTGGGCCAGCACGCCCAGCAGCGAGGAGGACAGCAGGAAGGGCTCGACGCCCATGTCGGTGAGGCGGGTGATGGCGCTGGTCGCATCGTTGGTGTGCAAGGTGGCCAGCACCAGGTGACCGGTGAGCGAGGCCTGGATCGCGATCTGTGCGGTCTCGAAGTCGCGGATTTCACCAATCATGATGATGTCCGGGTCCTGGCGCAGGATGGCGCGCAAGGCCTTGGCAAAGGTCAGGTCGATCTTGGGGTTGACCTGGGTCTGGCCGATGCCCGAGAGCTCGTACTCGATCGGGTCTTCCACCGTCATGATGTTGCCCTGGCTGGCATCGAGCCCGCTCAGCGCCGCATACAAGGTGGTGGTCTTGCCCGAACCGGTGGGGCCGGTCACCAGCACAATGCCGTGCGGCTGGGCCACCAGTTTTTCAAAGCGCCGCAGGGTCTCGCCCTGCATGCCGACCGAGCCCAGGCTGAGCTTGGATTCGCTCTTGTCGAGCAGACGCAGCACGGCGCGCTCGCCATGGGCGCTGGGCAGGGTGGAGACGCGCACATCGATGGCGCGGGTGCCCAGGCGCAGGCTGATGCGGCCGTCCTGGGGCAGGCGTTTTTCCGAGATGTCCAGATCGGCCATGATTTTGAGGCGCGAGATCAGCGCCGCATGCAAGGCGCGGTGGGGTTGCACCACTTCGCGCAGCGAGCCATCGATGCGAAAGCGCACGCTGGAATGGCGCTCATAGGGCTCGATGTGGATGTCCGAGGCACCGTCGCGCGCCGCCTGGGTGAGCAGGGCGTTGAGCATGCGGATGATGGGCGCGTCACCGGCCGACTCGAGCAAGTCCTCGACGGCGGGGATGTCTTGCATCATGCGCGAGAGGTCGGTGCCTTCTTCCACCTCGCTGATCACGGTGGCGGCATTCGATTCGCTGTGCGAGTAGGCAGCGCTGATGCGCTGGGCCAGCTCGGCATCGCCCAGCTGGGCCAGGTGCTGCACGGGGTACTTGCGCAGCACCTCGGACAGCGCCGAGCCCTGGGGCTGGGCGCCGTGCCACAGCAGGTGCTGGCCGGCATCTTCTTCGAGCAGCAACTGGCTGCTGCGCGCAAAGGCATAGGGCAGGGGGTGGCGCATGGCTTCGGGTCTCTGTGGGCGCTATCAGGGCTCGAAGCGCATGCCTTGCGGCGTCACGGTCAGGGGGCGCGATTCGATCACCGGCGTCTCGGACGCACCCAGCGGCAGGCCGGAGGTCTGCTGGGCCAGCGGCGTGATGATCGACGACTCATTGATCGGCACGCGGGTGCTTTGTTCGGGCTGGGCGGCAATCTGCGCGCCGCGCATCAGCTCGTAGCGGTCCATGCTGACCTGCTGGGTGGCGGCGGCATCGCGCATCACCACGGGGCGCAGGAAGACCATCAGGTTGGTCTTCTTGCGCGAGCGGGTGTCGCTGCGGAACAGCGCGCCAATGCCGGGGATATCGCCCAGGTAAGGCACCTTCTGCACCGAACCGGAGTACTGGTCCTGCAGCAGGCCGCCAATGACGATGACCGAGCCATCGTCCACCAGCACGGTCGATTCGATCGAGCGCTTGTTGGTGGTGGGGCCGTTGGCATTGGTGGTCGTGCCGGCGAGCACGTCAGACGTCTCCTGGTAGATCGTCAGCTTGACGGTGCCATTGGCATTGATCTGCGGGCGCACGCGCAGGGTCAGGCCCACGTCCTTGCGCTCCACCGTGGTGAAGGGGTTGACGGTGCTGCTTCCGGTGCTGTTGGCGTAGGAGCCGGTGACAAAGGGCACATTCTGGCCGACCAGGATCTGCGCTTCCTGGTTGTCCAGGGTCAGCAGGTTGGGGGTGGCCAGCACATTGCCGTCGGCGTTGGACTGCAGCAGGTTGGCCAGCGCGCCCAGCACATATTCGCCGTTGTGCTTGAAGGCGATGCCGGCGTTCATGCCGGCGCTGGGCAGGGTGCTGTAGGTGTTGTTGGCAATGCCGGCGGCCAGGTTGAACAGGTTGGCACCGCCCACGGTGAAGTTGTTGCCGATGACGCCGACGACATTGTTGCCCTGGCCCAGCAGGCTTTGCCACTGCACGCCAAACTGCGCGGCCTTCTCGGCGCTGACTTCGACGATCAGGCTCTCGACCAGCACCTGGGCGCGGCGGCTGTCGAGCTGGTCGATGACCGAGCGGATCTGGCGGTACAGCGGCTCGGGCGCCGTGATGATCAGCGAGTTGGTGGCCGTGTCGGCCTGGATGATGCCGCCGGTGGCGCTGCCGCTCTCCCCCGAGGTGCCCAGCGAGGTGCCGGTGCCCAGGCGCGCGCCCGAGCCCAGGCCGCCCGCACTGCTGCTGCTGGCACTGTTGCCCAGGGTGCCGCTGGTGCTGCCGCCCAGCGAGGTGCTGCCGCTGCGCGTGTTTGTGCTCAGGCCCCCGCTGCTGCCGCTGCTCGACAGGTTGGTGGCGGGGCTGGCGCTGTTGCCGTCCTGGCCGGCGAGCGCCGCGCGCAAGGTGGTGGCCAGCGCGGTGGCATCGGCATTGCGCAGGTAGACCACATGGATGTTGCCCGAGGCATTGCCGCCACGGCTGGGGCTGTCGAGCTTGCCGATCAGCATCTTGGCCTGCGACAGGCGTGCCGGGTTGGCCGCGCGCAGCAAGATGCTGTTGGTGCGCGGGTCGGCCAGCACCGAGGTGCGGTAGGCATTGTCGGTCTGCGCGGCGCCGGGGGCTGCACCGGCAGTGGCGCTGCCACTGGCAGACACGGTCTGGCCGCCTTCCAGCAGGCGCTGCAGCATGGGCACGATGTCGGTGGCCACGGCGTGTTCGAGCTGCACCACTTCGACATCGCTGGCGTTGGCCACATCCATCGACGCGATGATGCGCGAGAGGCGTTGCAGGTTGTCGGCGTAGTCGGTGATGACCAGGGAGTTGTTGCCCGGGTTCACATTGATGGTGTTGTTGGGGCTGATCAGCGGACGCAGCACCGGCACCAGGTTGTTGGCGCTCTCGAAGTTGAGCTTGAAGATCTGGGTGACGATCTGGCCGCCACCGGGCACCTGGCCGCCCGCGCCGCCCTGGGTGATGCGCACCGTGCCGCCTTGCAGCTTGGCATCGGCCTCGGGCACCACCTTGTACAGGCCTGCGGCCTCGACCACGGTGTAGTTCTGCAGGCGCAGCGCTGCCAAGAACTGCTCGAACGCGGCCTGGGGCGAGACGGGCCGGTCGGTCACCAGGTTCATCGTGCCCTTGATGCGCGGATCGACCACCACGCTCTTGCCGGTGATGGTGGCCATGGTGCGCGCGATGGACTCGATGTCGGCATTGGCGAAGTTCAGCGTCACCGGCTCGCCGGGGCGAATGCTGGCCGTGCCGGTGTTGATGGCTGTCTGCGCCAGCGCCGCGCCGTTGCCGCCCATTAGAAGGACGCTCGCTGCGATGGAGTGCAGCGCAAATCGATAAATGGGAGAGTGGTATTGCATCATATGTTCAGCCAACCGAGAGCAGCACGCGGCTTCCGCTGCGCTGCCCAATCATAGTCAATAGATTCGCAAGAGCCGCCTCGCGCCCTTCGGCAGCCCAGGCTTCTCCCTGAAAACGCAGGCGCTGGCCCACCCATTGGCCCTGGCCTTTGAGCTGGAGCGCGCCGTCCAAGGTGGACAGCTGCAAGCTGGTGCTGTCACCGCCTTGCAGTTGCAGGCGGTAGCTGCCCAGCGGCTGTATCGTGGACAGGCGCGAGGTCACCGCCATCACATCAAGATCGGCGCCGCCCTCAACCTGCAGACGCCCGGCGTTGAGTGCCAGCGACAGGTCATGGGTCTTGAGCAGCAGCTGGCCTTGGGGCTGGATGGTGTTCCAGGGCGTTCCCAGGCCCACCAGCAGCGATGCCGGCCAGCGGCTTTCATGGGCGCCCAGCTGCACCTTGGCACCGCCCCAGTGGGGCTGGATGCGGATGGGCATCGGCGCGGCCATGCAGCAGCTGGCATTCCAGCGCATGTTGAGGCCGCGCAGGCTGGGGCGCAGTGCCCAGTCCACCCGGCCGGGCAGGGCCATCTGGTCGCGGCTGGCCTGGCCGCCGGTAAATACCCACTGGGCCGAACCGTTCCAGACCGTGCCACGCGGCTCGCGCAGCTGCAGCTGGCCCTGGCTGGCCCAGGCCAGGCCTTGCGCCAGCCAGTGTGCTGGCGCAAACAGCAGCAAGGCAGCCAGGCCGCCCGTGCAGGCGCCCACGGCGGCCCAGCGCCAGGGCGCACGGGCGCTACCGTGGGGCGAAGAGGGGTTCAAGCGCTGCCGGGCCATCTTTGTGTGCCGCCTACTGGGCCGGCAACTGCAAGACGATATTGCCCGACCAAGTGGGCGCGGCAGCCGGGCCTGCGCCCTTGGCTGGCTCATCGCGGGTCAGGCGCAACTCGGTGGCAATCGCATGCGCATTGGCGCGCACCTGGCCCAGCCAGCGCTGGGTGGAGGCGGCTGAGGCGCGGCTCAAGGTGACGGTCACGCGCTCGCCGAGCACGGCCAGTTTGGCGCTGGTGCCCAGCTGCTGCGTGAGCGAGGCTTCGAGCTGCTGGCGCGCCTGCGTAGTGGTGACCGTGGTGGCCGATTGCAGCTGGCGCGCCTCGGCCTGCAAGGCCTGCATGCGGGCGAGCTGCTGGTCGAGCTGGGCATGCGCGGCGGGCGCGCTGCGCCAAGTCTGCAGCACCGGCGCAATCGCCAGCCACCACAAGAGCGCAATCAGCACCAGGCCAGCGGCCAGGCTGACGCCCCGGCGCTCGCGCGCATCCAGCGCGCGCCAGCGTTGGCGCAGCAGCTGGGCTGCCGAAGAGGTGGCTGCTGCCGATGCCGACGGTCGGGAGGAATTTTTCTTCATGGCTGGGCCTGCGCGCGGATGACCCACTGGTCGTTTTGCATCTGGGCCTGCAGGCCCTGGGCTTGCAGTTTCTGGCTGAAGGCATCAAAGCCATCGGTGGGCAGGCCGCGCAGGCGCAGCTCGCTGCCACTGTATTCGACCGTGCTGGGCACCGTGCCTGCGGGCAGGCTGGACAGCGCCTGGCCGGCGGCGGCCAGCAGTGGTTCGGCGTCCGATGGCGACAAGCCACCCGAGGCCTGGCGCAGGTTGGCGACTTCACGCGCCATCTGCACGGGCGCATCGACGACCACCTGCACCTTGGGGAAGGCCTGCGTCAAGCTGCTGCGCACCAGCGCGGCCTTGGCCTGCAGTTGCTGGCGCTCTTGCCAGGCCCAGATATTGGCGCCCACCAGGCTGAGCACGACCAGGGCCAGCACGGCCCAGCGCGCCGGGCGCCAGGCGGGGGCATGGAGCACATCATTGAGGCCACTGCCCAGGCGCCGCTGCAGGCGGTTGCGACCGCTGTTGGCAAACTCGAGCTGGGCCAGGTCCCAGTCGCTGCGTGCGGCATCGCGCATGGTCTGTGCCAGGCTGTAGAGCTGTACCGGGCGTTGCAGCCAGTGTTCGGCGGTGCTGACCACGGCGGGTTCTGCATGGACGATGCTGTCGGGTCCGAGCGGGGGCAGCAGCGCTGCGCTCTCGCGCGAGACGGGCAGCACCAGCACCGCATCGGCGCTGTCGGTGCCAAACACCACGGCCTGCGCCAGCTCGGGGCTGCCGGTGATGAGGATCTGCGCACCATCGGGCGAAGGCTCGCCCGGCGCATGGCTGGGCACCACACGGGCCACCGCGCGGCCTGCGGCTTCGAGCACCTGCAGGTGGTCCCGCAGCCACTGGCGCGGGCAGCAGGCGATCCAGATCGGTTCGCCCTGGCCGGCGGCGCGGGTGTCGGGTTGCAAGGCAAAGTGCAGTTGCGCCGGGTCGTCGAGCAGGCGCTCTTCCAAAAGGCCTTCG
Source organism: Comamonas sp. MYb21 (assembly GCF_037479395.1). Lineage (NCBI taxonomy): Bacteria > Pseudomonadati > Pseudomonadota > Betaproteobacteria > Burkholderiales > Comamonadaceae > Comamonas > Comamonas sp. MYb21. Next base: position 98,889 of record NZ_JBBGZC010000002.1, read on the forward strand.
AGCACCGCACGCAGCCGGGGCGAGCCGGGGCCGACGCCCTGGGGCAGGCTGACCCGTTGCCACGACAGCATGGCCGCAGGCACCACGGCCACCACCTCACCAGCGCGGCCGGGTTGGGGCAGCAGGCCGGCGGTGGTGCTGCCTTGCTGGCCGATGGTCACGCCATCGGGCGACAGGGCATAGCTGTAGCTCCAGGCCGAGCTGGGCCCTGTATCTGGCCCCGAGGCCAGCGGCAGTGAAATCAGTAATGTACTCATGAGCGTGTTGTGCGCTGCATTGTAGAGGGCCCGGCTTCACCAAACTGCAATACGTTTGTCATCATGTTCCTGTTAGCGCGCCGCCACCGGGTTGCCGCTGCCATCGCCCATCAGGCTGGTGGCCAGCGCGGCACCGCGCTCGCGCACCACGGTCGTTACATTCAGCCCCTGGCGGTAGACCAGGGATTTCTCCTGCACCACCAGGTCGTCAAAGCGCAGCCGCGCCCAGACTTCGAAATACACCGATTTGACATCGAGCAGCGCGTTGGCATTGGTGAGCGCGGTGTTGCTGCTAAAGCGCTGCTGCAGCTCGGCGCTGCTCTCGAAAGCCTTGTTCAGCCGCAGCTGGGCGATTTGCTGGGCGGTTGCAAAATCCATGCCCTCGACAGCGGCCCAGATCACGGTGGCCGAGGCGGTGTTGACGTTGACCTTGCTCTCCTGGGGCAGCAGCACCACATAAGGCTCCAGCTGGGTCAGGGTGGACGGCGACAGGCCCCACCAGGCCAGCTCCTTGTAGGTGCGCGGCAGCAACGGCGCATTGGCGGCCTTGCCCTCGGTGCGCAGCGCGGCCAGTGCTTGTTGGCTGAGGACGGTCAGCTCGGCACCGGGCAGGCCCAGGCGCTCGAACAGGCGCTGGAACTGGCGCAGCGCGACGGTATTGATCTGGCCGTTGGACACCAGATTGCGGATGTTGAGCCGCGCCTGGGCATCGACAATCGCGCCGGACAAAAAGGCCTGGGCCGCGTCGATGCTGCTGTCGTCGGCATTGCTCTGGTTGTTGGAGGCCTGCAAGAAGGTGGATAGGCGCGCTTCGGCCAGCGGCACCGACCAGGGCTCGGACAGCGAATCGGGGCCGCCCACGCGCGCATCCTGGCGCAGCACCTGGCGCGAAAAATCCAGTCCGCCCAGCAGCAGCCAGGCAGCCTGCACGCGGGTGCGCTCGGCGCCTTCCACCTCCAGATTGCGCCACTGCTGCCAGACAGCGCCGGCGGCAATCGTGGCCACCAGGGTGACGGTGAGCATGGCCGCCAGCAGCGCTGCGCCGCGCTGGCCGCTGCGGGCTAGGTGCAGCCGCTTCATGATTTGTTCCCCGACACGATGGGGTTGACCCAGTCGTTGGTGATGACCCCGGAGAGCGCACCGGGCGCGGGCAGCTCCAGGCGCAGGCGGATGCCGTCGGGCAGCGCCACCGTGGTGGGGTTGTTGGCATCGGTCTGGGGATTGGCACCCTGGCTGGACAGCGGATTGCTCCAGCTGTTGCCCCGGAAATACAGCAGCTGCCAGCCGCTGACGGGCATCAGCACCGTTTGCTGCGGGCCGCCGTCGGAGTTGTTGGTCAGCGCGCTGTTGGTGACCGCATGGGCGGCCATGTCCCAGGCCTGCTGCCACTGCTGCAGATCGCGTACCGGCGAGGACTGCCAGCGCACCCAGTAGTCGCGGTTGCCCAGGCGGCGCTGGGCCCAGCTGACGACGCGCAGGCCTTGTTCGTTGATGTCACTGCTGCGGCGCGTGAGCCGCAGCACACGGCCATCCCAGTCGATGGGCGTGGTGGCTGCGACGCGCTCGATGCCATTGAGGTCGGTGTTCCACTGCGACAGTGCCGCCTGCACCACCATGACCTCTTCGCTGTAATCGCGGGCCTGCTGCTGGGCGCGCACCATACCGTCGATACCGCGCCAGCTGGCGATGGTCATCACCGCCAGGATGGAGATGGCGATCAGCAGCTCGATCAAGGTAAAGCCCTGGCTGCGTGGCTGGCTAGAACGGGGGCGCTGCATCAGTACCTCCCCACGATGGTGCTCAGGCGCAGCAAAGGCGCGCCGCCGGAGAACACATGGGCATCGATGCGGCGGAAATCCGGGTTGGGCGTGGCAAACACGCCCACGCGCACATCGAACATGCGGCCGGCTTGCTCGCAGGCCACGCTGGTTGTGCCCAGGCCTGGCAGCTGTTGCGAGAGGCGCGCGGCGATCAGCTGGTTTTCGGCGCAGATCTGCGCGAGCATCACATCGCTTTGCCGCCCTGCGGTCTGGGTCAGCGCGTTCATGGCCTTGCCGCCGGCGAGCAAGGCGATGGCGACAATGGCGAGCGCAACCAGCACCTCGATCAGGGTGAAGCCGGAATGGGGCGAGGACTTGCTGGGCACGCGGGGCTGGTCGGGAAAAGGTTCAGGGGGCCTGTAGTTCAAAGGGGCGCACACCGTCGGTGGACACGGCAATGCTGCCCGCATTTCGGCTGGGGTAGGCCAGCAGCACCGTCTGCGGGCCGATCAGTGCCTCGGGCCCCAGGATGATATCGCCACTGCTGCGCACCGCCACCGGCGGGTGCAGCCAGGCGCCCTGGCGGGTGCCGCCTTGCAGGCCTTCGATGACAAAGCCCTGGCTGTCGGCCCGCCAGCGCACCGGCTGGCCGCTGGCGCGGGACTGGGCCCGTGCGGCTTCGAGCTGCGCGGCCAGACGCTGGCCTTCACGCTGGAGCTGGTCCTGGCTGTTGTCGCCCATCGCAAACACCACGCCGGCGCTGGCCAGCGCCATCAAGCTGATGACGACCAGCAGCTCCATCAAGGTAAAGCCGCGCTGGCGGCGCGGCTGGAAGGGGTGTGAAAGAGGCATGGGCGCAGGGCATGGGGCCGGAGAGCGGGGCAGCGGGAAAAGGCAGAAAGCAGCGATCAGGCGGGCTTATTGCCGCTTATTGCCAGCTGCCGATGTCGGCATTGTTGCCTTCACCGCCGGCCTGGCCATCGGCACCAAAGCTCATCACATCGACTTCGCCTTTGACGCCAGGGTTCAGGTACTGGTAGGGGTGGCCCCAGGGGTCATTGGGCAGCTTTTCCAGATAGGGCTTCCAGTTCATCGGCGCGGGGCCGCTGCTGGGGCGGTTGATCAGCGCGGCCAGGCCTTGCTCGGCGGTGGGGTAGCGCTGGTTGTCCAGGCGGTAGCGCTTGAGCGCGCCGCTGATGTTGGTGATATCGGTGCGCGCGGCGGTCACGCGCGCCTCGTCGGCAGCGCCAATCACATTGGGCACGATCAGCGCGGCCAGCACGCCGATGATGACCAGCACCACCATCAGCTCGATCAGGGTAAAGCCGCGCTGGATATTGGCTTGGATGCGGCGTGCAGCCGACTGCGGGCGGAAGGAAAACATCATGCTCTCAGGTCAAAGGGGGTCAAAGTGGTGAAACTGACATCTGGCTGCATCATAATCTGCGAATGGTGACACTATCACGCAACCCCTGGTCTCCTCGGCTGGCGGCCGGCCTTTTGTGGGCTGGCGCTGCGGCATTGGCGGTGTTCTGGGGACTCAAGCTGTCGGCGCCGCGCCAGGTGCTCTCGGCCCCGCAGGCCGGTGGCCCCGCCCAGGTACAGGTCGATGGCGCTGCGATGGCGCGGCTCTTTGGGGTGCAGGATGGCGCGCCCGTTGCAGCCCCGGCTGCCCCCACCCGCTGGCGCCTGCTGGGCGTGATGGTGGGCAAGGACAGTGGTGGCGGCGCGGCCGTCATCGCCGTGGATGACCAGCCTGCCAAGGTGTTCCGCGTGGGCACGGTCGTGGCCGATGGCCTGGTGCTGCAGGCCTTGCGCAGCGATGCGCCCCGTGCCGTGAGCCTGGGCACTGGTGTTGATGGCCCTGCCGCTGTGACGATCAACCTGCCGGCCTTGCGCCCAGTGGATGCGGTGGCTGCGCCGATCCCGGCCTCTGTGCCGAATGCGCCCAATGCCCAGAATTCCACAAATGCCGTGGCTGCGGCACCGCAAGCTGCTTCCGTACCAGCGCCTATGCCGCCCACCGCGCCCAATGTGGACCGCAGCACCGGCTCCCTGCGCGACTGATGGGGCGCCGGCACTTTACGTAAAAGTTTGTTGGGAGCGGCCTGGCGCGGCTCTCACACCTCGCCGAACAGCGGCAATCGGAGCCATTCCCCATACGCGAGCTTGACTGACGGCCAGTCCTTGGCCAGCGGCAGCCTTTGGCCGCGTGTCAGCAGCCAATGCGTGCATTGCGCCACACCTGCGTGGCTGATCCACAGCACGGGCTGGCCGGTTTCCAGCGCCTGCTGGCGCGCCGCATCCAGCGCACGCGTAACGCGCGCCATCATCGTGGCCAGTGATTCGCCACCGCCTGGTGCATAGGCCATAAAGTCTGCTGTCCAGGCCTGCATCTCTTCGCGGGCGATGCCGTCCCAGCGCTGGCCTTCCCAGGCGCCAAAGTCCATTTCTGCCAGATCGTCGCAGGCGCGCAGCGCGAATGCCGGTGCCTGCGCCTGCAAGGCCGTGGCCAGCTGGCTGCAGCGCTGCAGTGGCGAATGCCAGACCGTTCCGGCCGGCAGTGCCTCGGCGGCCCAGGCGTTTTGCAGGGCCAGTGCGGCGGCGGCGGTGGCCTTGTCATCGGCGGCCATGTTGGTGCGGCCGTAGCAGATGCCCGGCGCCACCAGGGGCTGGGCATGGCGCTGCAGCCACAGCGCCGTCATGCCAGCGCCTTGGCCAGCAAGCTGCCGGCAGGGCCCAGCGACAGCGCGGCACCCAGGTAGAACGCGATCTCGCTGACCTGCTCGGCAGCGCCCAGGCCATCACCGGTAAAGCCTTGCAGGCGGCGCTGCAGCCACTGGCGCATCCACAGCGCGGCGGCGGCGCTAAGCACCAGGGCCAGCAGCAGAACCACCCAGCCTTGGGCGAGGCCCAGCAGCAGGGCAGCGGGCAAGGACCAGGCTACGCAGCAGGCCAGGCCTTGGCGGCTGATAAAGGCCGCCAAAGGCTTGCTTTTGGACGAGGCGCTGTCCCCCACATGGGGCAGGCTGCGCACGACAAACATCGGCCAGAGGCGGGCGATCACATGGGCTGTGACCAAGGTTGCCATCGCCAGCGCCAGGCTGTGGCTGGCCAGCAGCGCGACAAGAGCGGTCTTGCTGAGTACGGCCAGCACCATCGCCATCGCGCCATAGGCGCCGATGCGCGAGTCCTTCATGATCTCCAGTGCGCGCTGGCGCTCGTGGCTCCCGCCCAGGCCATCGACCACATCGCTCAAGCCATCCTCATGGAAGCAGCCGGTGAGCAGCACGGTGGCCATGGTGCTGAGCACGGCGGCGACCAGCGGGCTGTAGCTATTGCCAGACGGCAGCAGCAAGCTGCCAGCGGCCAGCACCCCGGCGGCCACCAGGCCCACGATCCAGCCCACGCCGGGGAAGTGGCCGGCGCTGGCGCGCAGCATCTCGGGGCTGTAGCCCACCCAGTCGCCCAGCTTGCCAGTGACCGGAATGCGGGTGAAAAACTGCACCGCGAGCAGAAAATGGCGCAAGGCTTGCATGCTGCGGCTGGGCCCGTTTGGCGTTAGGCCTGCAGGAACAGCTTGTAGGCCGGGTTCTGGGTCTCTTCGATCCAGGGGTAGCCCAGGTTGTTCAAGAACTGCTCAAAGCTGTGCGAGTCTTCCTGCGGCACCTGCATGCCCACAAGGATGCGGCCGTAGTCCGCGCCCTGGTTGCGGTAGTGGAACAGCGAAATGTTCCAGTTGGGCGCCATCAGGCTCAGGAACTTGAACAGCGCGCCGGGCCGCTCAGGGAAGACAAAGCGCAGCAGGCGCTCGTCCTGCGCGAGCTGCGAGCGCCCGCCCACCATGTGGCGCACATGCTCCTTGGCCAACTCGTCAAAGGTCAAATCCAGCGCTTCAAAGCCGTTCTTCTGGAAGTTGCGGCAGATTTTTTCCGACTCGCCCTTGCTGTTGGTCGAGATGCCGACAAAGACATGGGCGCGCCGGTCATCGCTGATGCGGTAGTTGAACTCGGTCACGCTGCGTGCGCCGCCGGGCAGGTTGCCGATGACTTCGCAAAAACGCTTGAAGCTGCCGCGCTCCTCGGGGATGGTCACGGCAAACAGCGCTTCCTTTTCCTCGCCCACATCGGCCCGCTCGGCGACAAAGCGCAGGCGGTCGAAGTTCATGTTGGCGCCGCTCAGGATGGCGGCATAGGTCTCGCCCTTGGTCTTGTTCTTGGCCACATACTGCTTGATGCCGGCCACGGCCAGCGCGCCCGAGGGCTCGACGATGGAGCGGGTGTCGACAAAGATGTCCTTGATCGCGGCGCAGACGGCATCGGTGTCGACGGTGATGTATTCATCGACCAGGCCATGCGCGACGCGGAAGGTCTCCTCGCCCACCAGCTTGACCGCGGTGCCATCGGCAAACAGGCCCACATCGTTCAGTGCCACGCGCTTGCCTTCGCGGGCCGACTGGATCATCGCGTCCGAGTCGTTCATCTGCACGCCGATGACCTTGATCTCGGGCCGCACCGCCTTGATGTAGTTGGCGACACCTGCGATCAGCCCGCCGCCACCAATCGCGACAAAGACCGCGTTCAGTGGCGAGGAGCCGATTTTCTGCACCTGGCGCATGATCTCCATCGCAATCGTGCCCTGGCCGGCGATCACGTCCGGGTCATCGAAGGGGTGGACAAAGGTGAGGTTCTGTTCCTTTTGCAGCTTGAGCGAGTGCTCGTAGGCATCGCTGAAGCTCTCGCCGGCCAGCACCACCTCGCCGCCCAGGCCCTTGACGGCATCGACCTTGAGCTGCGGCGTGGTGGTGGGCATCACGATCACGGCGCGGGTGCCCATGCGGCTGGCCGACAGCGCGACGCCCTGGGCATGGTTGCCTGCCGATGCACAGATCACGCCGGCCTTGAGCTGCTCGGCCGTCAGGTGGGCCATCTTGTTATAGGCGCCGCGCAGCTTGAAGCTGAACACCGGCTGCTGGTCTTCGCGCTTGAGCAGCACCTTGTTGTGCAGGCGGCGGCTGAGGTTCTTGGCCGAGTCCAGGCTGGATTCAATGGCCACGTCATAGACACGCGCAGTGAGGATTTTCTTCAGGTAATCGGCCGGCGTCAGCGCGGCAGCAGTCTTGGAGGGCATAGGGATGCACGCTAGAGAAAGGAGGCAACGAGAAGGTAGCGCATGCGGATGGCGCGCCTGGTTGATGCGCCAGCCAGCAGGGCATGCGCGGGTGGCGGCATGGGCGGGGTGGCGAGCATCAGGTGATCGAGAGACCGATGCACTATAACCGCTGGCATTCACTGGAGCGGATCGGCGGTGGAATTGCGCCGGCGCAGGGCAGAAAAAAAGCCCCTGATGTGAATCAGGGGCTTGAAACCACCATTTGAGAGGTGGAGGAGACAACTTGCAAGCTACATCCAGCAGTTGGGGCTTTCGCCTGGCTGTGGAGCAGCAGATGAGTCCAAGTATAGCGATGTTTCTGCTGCGTTGCAGCAAAATAATGTGCGCAACCATTTTTTTTGCCAATGCTGTTGATAGACAGCAACAAATAGCAGGGGTCAGGGCAGATCTGCCACACTGTGGCGTCTGATTTTTGGAGAGTTGCAATGGAATGCACGGTAACGTGGACGGGTGCGAGCGGCGCCCGCTCGGGAATGGGCTTTGTCGCAGAAACGGGCAGCGGCCATGTGGTGGCCATGGATGGCGCGCCCGACGCGGCCAATCCGGCCAACGGCGGCCAGAACCTCGCCGCCCGCCCGATGGAGCTGCTGCTGGCTGGCACCGGCGGCTGCACCGCCTATGACGTGGTGCTGATCCTCAAGCGTGGCCGCCACGATGTGAAAAACTGCACCGTGGCCCTGAAGGCAGAACGCGCCGACACCGAGCCCAAGGTCTTCACCAAGATCCATATGCAGTTCACCGTCACCGGCAAGGGCATCCCCGCAGCGGCGGTGGAGCGCGCGATCGCGATGAGCCATGAGAAATACTGCTCGGCCAGCATCATGCTGGGCAAAACAGCCGAGATCACCACGGGGTTTGATCTTGTGGAGGCCTGAGCACGGGCGTTGATATCCCGCAATGCCCGGATGGCCGCTGGACGGGATGTCAGCCTGTCTTGTGGTCCGATGCAAAAAAGGCGACAATTGACGCCTTATATGAATCAATCTTTGATTGCCTTGCTGCTGCCGGAGTACCGGCGACGTGCCCTGGGGCTGTTGCTGCTGCACCCTGATACGCAGCTGCACGGGCGAGAAATTGCCAGGCGCACGGGGCTGCCGGCGGGCACCATCACCCGAGAACTTGGCAAGCTCACTTCGGTGGGCTTGTTGCAGCGAGAAAAACGGGGCAACCAACAGCTGTACCGCGCAGACAAGCGCTGCCCCATTTTTACAGAGCTGGCCAGTATCTTGCGCAAGACATCTGGCGTGGCCGATGTGTTGGCTGCCGCCCTGGCGCCTGTTGCAGACAAGATCGATGTGGCCTTTATCTATGGTTCTGTGGCGCGCGGGCAAGAGACTGCGGGCAGCGATATTGACCTGATGCTGGTCGGTCAACTAGGATTTGACGAGGCGGTACAGTTGCTGTGGCCGCTGCAGGCGGAGCTGGGCCGGGAGATCAATCCGCAGGTACTGGGCCAGCAAGAGTTCGCAGCGCGCGCCCAGGATGCGTTCATGCGCGATGTACTGTCCAAGCCCAAGATCTTTGTGGTGGGGGGTGACGTTGAGCTTGCAAAACTTGGTCGGCATCAGTCTTGAGACCGTGGAGCCCCATGCGCAGCAAGTGCGGTCTTTGCTGGCTGCGGCTGACCGCAATATTGCCGATGCACACATTGCCGGCTTAAGTGAAGAAAACCAGTTTGATGCCGCCTACAAGGCCATCATGCAGTTGGCCATGCTGGGCCTGATGGCCCATGGCTACCGCACACTGACCAGCAAGCCGGGCCACCACCAGACCGCCATCCAGACGCTGGCACTTACCGTGCAGTGGCCCAGTGAGAAGATCTGGCCGCTGGACGCCTTGCGCAAGCAGCGCAATTTGACGGACTACTCTGGAGACCTGGTCTCCCAGGCGGCGGTAGACAGCTGCCGGAACAATGCCATGGCCTTGCGGGCCCATGTGCATGGCTGGCTGCAGGCGCAGCGGCCTGACTGGTTGGCTTAAGAATGCTTTCTGGCCGCCTCAGAGGCGGCCTTTGCATGGGGTCCCCGTCCGGCCCTGTCTCTCTATCTATATATGGTGTGCCGTCACGGTCATCACCTTGGAGGCGATCTTCATCAGCATCCGGGCGGGAAGTGGTACCGGCAGCGCGCCGGCATCCACCGCTGCGGCGGCATGGCGCTCCTCGTCGGCTTTCATCTGGCTGACGACGGCCCGTGAGGGCGCATCATGCGCTGGCAGCAGCTCCAGGTGGGACTGCAGGTGCAGGGACACCTGGTTTTCCGTCTCTTCGACAAAACCCAGGCTGGCGCGGTCGCTCACCTTGGCGGCCACGGTGCCGATCACAAAAGCGCCGGCAAACCACAGCGGATTGAGCAGGCTGGGGCGTTCGCCCAGGTCCTGCAGGCGCTGGTGGGTCCAGGCCAGGTGGTCCATCTCTTCCTGGGCGGCTTCGAGCAGGTGTTCGCGCAGATGCTCGTCGCGGGTGACCATGGCCTGGGCGGTGTAGAGCGCCTGCGCGCAGACTTCGCCCACATGGTTGACCCGCATATAAGAAGCGGAGAGCTTCTTCTCCTCCGGGCTGAGGTCCGCCTCGTCCATGCCCGCAGCGGGCGAGGGGTTGGCCGCACGGGGCGTTGCAAACAGGGTGCGCAGCGCAGTATCTGCTGCGCAAAGGAGTCGTTCTTGCATAGGCTGCCATGCTAACCAGTAGAATACACCCCGCTGCAAACATGGCGAATCTCCTCTGGAGCGGCTTGTTTTGCAGCAAATTTTTGTCGAAAAATAGGACGGCGGCTGACATTCGTTAAACGTTGCACTCAAGCAACGATTTGCAGCGAATAGGTCCTCAAGTGGGGGAATTTGTTTGCGCAACCGCCTGCGGTCTGTTGAAATAGAGAGAACTTCCACACTAGGAGGTTGGCGCGGGAGCAGGTAGAAGTTGTGCAGAACCGTGAGGCTGACATCAACCCCCCCGTACCAGCGCCGTCTGTTAAACCTTGGAGTAACTCGCAATGAAAAAATCTCTTGTTGCCTTGGCAGTGCTGGCCGCTTCCGGCGCCGCAATGGCTCAATCTTCCGTGACCCTGTTCGGTATCGTTGATGCTGGCGTGACCTACGCTAAGACCAGCGGTGGCGAAAGCAACTACGGTCTGACCAACTCCGGTAACGCCACCAGCCGTCTGGGCTTCCGCGGCGTGGAAGATCTGGGTGGCGGTCTGAAGGCTGGTTTCTGGCTGGAAGGCGCAATCCAGAACGACAGCGGTACCGCTTCCGGCGGCGGCGCTGCAGGTCCTGGCTTCGAGTTCAAGCGTCGTTCCACCGTGTCCCTGATGGGCAACTTCGGTGAAGTGCGTCTGGGTCGTGAACTGACCGCAGCTTACAACACCGTGTCTGGCTACGACGTGTTCGGCCAAGTCGGTATCGGCCAAAACTTCAGCTTCGGCAACGGCACCTACGGCTTCGGCGACCCAGTTCGCGTGGGCAACATGGTTTCGTACTACACGCCTAACATGTCCGGCTTCACCGCTGGCGTGAACTACGGCTTCGGCGAAACCGCTGGCGACAGCTCCGCTAAGCGTTACATCGGCGTGTCCGCTGGTTACAACAACGGCCCTCTGAGCGCCGGCATTGCTTACGACCAGCAAAACGATCCTACCGCCAGCTTCGAAAAGGCTCAAGGTCTGGGTCTGGGCGCTGCTTACAACTTCGGCGCTTTCAAGCTGTCGGGTCTGATCCGTCAAGTGCAAAGCACCCCAGTGGGTGGTGGCAGCAAGGCTAAGTTCCAGTCCGCTGGTCTGGGCGCAACGGCTGCTGTCGGCGCTGCTGGCGAAGCACGTCTGGCTTACAACTACTACGACAACAAGGAAATCGAAGGCAAGGCTCACCAGCTGTCGCTGGGCTATGTCCACAACCTGTCGAAGCGCACCGCTCTGTACGGCACCTACGCTTTCCTGAAGAACCAGAAGAGCGAAACCATGAGCCTGTCGGCTAACGGCCTGGGCATCGACCCAGCTGGCGCTGGCAAGAACCAAAACGCTATCACCGTTGGTGTGCGTCACGCTTTCTAATGAATGGCTAGGATTTCCTAGCTACTCAACCTGAAAAGCAAAAAGCCCGTCGAAAGACGGGCTTTTTTTTATGCCTGCTCGCAGCACCTATGCCCGGGCTGCTCGGCCCTGTTCCGGGCAGATGGCCGCTGTCGCGGCGACCGCCGTCGCAGTGACCGCTGCAGTGGTCTGCTCGCTCGGTCAGCATGTTCAATACCCCATGCGGAGACGCCAAACCGTTGGAAGCACCAGGGCTGTTGCTCTTTCATCGCTGAGCGGCAGGTGAGCAACTGCGCTGGCTTGTGGCAGGCTTGATACATACCGCATGCTGTATCGGCGCTGGTAGCCGCCAAGATGCTGCTGTATCGCTTTTTTGACATGTGGGAATAGAAGGGCAGGCGTGGTCTGGCAGGCAGGGCGTTTTCATAATTAGCAGATGAAGCCGTGTTTTGCCCGACAAAACACCTGCTATTGCCGGTCACCTAACAGAAATAAACAGGACTCGGGAATATCCCCGCCTTGGGGGAAGCACCATGCGGAAGATCGATTCCTTGCGGCATAGTGAAGCACTACTATTCTGCGAGGACTTATGAAACAGCCTTCTCTTGCTCTGGTTGCGATAGCGGTAGCCGCCGTTTTGTCAGCTGGCGTGGCCCAGGCCAAGCCCTTCAAGTGGGCCAGCCAGGCCGACGTTGCCAGCTGGGATATCCATGCGCAAAACAATGGCCTGCACAACGCCATTCATCCCTATGTCTACGAGACCCTGGTCACCTACAACAGCAAGACCTTTGCGGTCGAGCCGCTGCTGGCCACCTCGTGGAAGGAAGTGACTCCCAAGCAGATGCGCTTTGCATTGCGCCAGGGCGTGAAGTTCCAGGATGGCTCGAGCTTCACCGCCGATGATGCGGTGTTCTCGATCACGCGTGCGATGGCCAAGACCTCGAACTACGGCCCCTTTGTGCAGGGCATCGAGAAGGTCGTCAAGGTTGATGACGGCACCATCGATATCTTCATGGTGGACCCCAATCCCGTGCTGCTGCGCCAGATGACCGAGCTGCGCATGATGAGCAAGGCCTGGTCGGAGAAGAACAAGTCCACCGAGCCGATGGACATCAAGAAGTCCGACGAGAATTTTGCCCACCGCAATGCAATGGGCACCGGCCCATTCATTCTGGAGTCCTGGCAGCCCGATGTGCGCATGGTGCTCAAGAAGAACCCCAACTGGTGGGGCCAGATGCCGGGCAATGTGACATCGATCACCTACACCCCGATCAAATCGGCGCCGACCCGCATGGCGGCGCTGCTGTCCGGTGAAGTGGACATGGTGCTCGACCCTACGCCGCAAGACCTGAACCGCCTGCGCGCCAGCCCGGACTTGAAGATCCTCGAAGGCCTGGAAAACCGCACGATTTTCTTTGGCATGGACCAGTTCCGCGACGAGCTGCCCGGCTCCAGCGTCAAGGGCAAGAACCCGCTCAAGGACCAGAAGGTGCGCCAGGCGCTCTACCAGTCCATCGACATCCAGGCGATCACCAAGACCATTCTGCGCGGCCTGGGCAAGCCGACCGGCACCCTGGTGGCGCCCCAGGTCAATGGCTGGACCGAGACCGTGGGCCAGCGCCTTCCCTATGACCAGGAGGCGGCCAAGAAGCTGCTCGCGCAAGCGGGCTACCCCGATGGCTTCGAGGTCGACTTTGCCTGCCCCAACAACCGCTATATCAGCGATGAGGCCATCTGCCAGGCGGTCACCGCGATGTGGGCCAAGATTGGGGTCAAGGCCAAGCTGCGCACCTTGCCGATGGTTACCTACTTCCCGATGATCCAGCGCAATGAAGCGAGCATCTACATGCTCGGCTGGGGCGTGCCCACCTTCGATTCGCTCTACAGCCTGCAGTCACTGGTGCGCACCGTCGGCAAGGGCGGCGACGGAAACTACAATGTCGGCCGCTACAGCAACGAGCGCATGGACTACCTGGTCGACCGCGTCAAAACCGAAACCGACCAGCCCGTGCGCACCCGCATGCTGACCGAGGGCTTGCAGCTGTCCAACGACACGGTCTCGCACCTGCCGCTGTACGACCAGGTGATCCCTTGGGCGATGAAGAAGAACATCGACCTGGTGCACCGCGCAGACAACCGGGTGGACATCAAACTGGTGACGGTCCGTTAGCCAACGGTGAGCAGTTTGCAGGCCTGCTGCCCGGTGCGGCAGCCGGCCATTTCATAAAAAGCGAAAGAAGAATAGGCAGACAACACGGGTGCCAGGGGCGCTTTGCAGAACCCTCGTCAACGGGGTTTTGCAGGGGGTCCCTAGGGCACCTTCCCTCTGTTTGTCACGATGAGAGTCAGCCATGTTTGCATTCATATTGCGCCGATTGATACAGGCGGTGATCGTGATGATCGCCGTGGCGTTCATTTCCTTCATGTTGTTCCAGTATGTGGGTGACCCGGTCACCTTCTTGCTGGGCCAGGATGCCACCCCGCAGCAGATTGCCGAGTTGCGCAGTGCGCTGGGGCTGGACAAACCGTTTTTCGTGCAGTTCTGGCACTTTTTGCTCAATGCTGCCCAGGGCGAATTCGGCATCAGCCTGCGCCAGGGCGCCAAGGTCTCGTCCTTGATTGCCGAGCGCTTCCCGGCGACCTTTGAGCTGGCCATGGTGGCCGCGTTGCTGGCCCTGGTCATTGGCGTGCCGATGGGCGTGTATGCCGCGCTGCGGCGCGGCAGCTTCATGAGCCAGGTGTTCATGACCCTGTCGCTGCTGGGCGTGTCCCTGCCCACCTTCCTGATCGGTATCTTGCTGATCCTGATCTTCTCGGTGCACCTGGGCTGGTTCCCGAGCTTTGGCCGTGGCACGACGATGCAGCTGGGCTTTTGGAGCACCGGCCTGCTGAGCGCCAAGGGCTGGCACCACATCATCCTGCCGGCCATTACCTTGGCCGTGTTCCAGCTCACCTTGATCATGCGCTTGGTGCGCGCCGAGATGCTGGAGGTGCTGCGCACCGACTACATCAAGTTTGCCAAGGCCCGGGGCCTGAGCAACCGCACGATCTACTTTGGCCATGCCCTCAAGAACACGCTGGTGCCGGTGATGACCATCACCGGTCTGCAGCTGGGCGGCCTGATTGCCTTTGCCATCATCACCGAGACCGTGTTCCAGTGGCCGGGCATGGGCCTGCTGTTCATCCAGGCGGTGACCTTTGCCGATATCCCGGTCATGGCCGCCTACCTGTGCCTGATTGCGCTGATTTTTGTGGTGATCAACCTCGTGGTCGATCTGTTGTATTTCGCTGTCGACCCGCGCCTGCGCGTCGAAAAATCGGGAGGGCACTGAGATGCCACGTCTGCCTTATAGCGCGAGCTCGCGCGCCTTTTCTCACCTGGCCCAGATCCATCCGGAGCTGACGGCCTTCCGCCGTGACCTGCATGCCAATCCGGAGCTGGGTTTTGAAGAAAAATACACCGCGGCTCGCGTCAGCGAGGCCTTGCGCCTGTGTGGTGTCGATGAGATCCACCAGGGCATTGGCAAGACCGGCGTGGTCGGCGTGATCCGTGGCCACAAGCACGGCAGCGGCCGCATGATCGGTCTGCGCGCCGACATGGATGCGCTTCCGATCACCGAGCAGGGCAACTGCAGCTGGCGCTCTGGCAAGCAGGGGCTGATGCATGCCTGCGGCCATGACGGCCACACCGCCATGCTGGTGGGCGCGGCGCGCTACCTGGCCGAGACCCGCAATTTTGACGGCACCGCCGTGCTGATCTTCCAGCCCGGCGAGGAAGGCTATGCCGGCGCGCGCGAGATGATCCAAGACGGCCTGTTCGAGCGCTTCCCGGTCGATTCGGTCTATGCGATGCACAACTGGCCCGCGATGCGCCAGGGCATGATCGGCATCAACCCCGGCGCGATGATGGCTGCGGCCGACCGCATCCAGATCAATATCACGGGCAAGGGCGGCCACGGCGCCCATCCTTACCAGACCAATGATGTGGTGCTGGCCTCGGCCCACCTGATCACGGCGATCCAGTCCATCGTCTCGCGCAATGTGCGTGCCATCGACTCGGCCGTCATCAGCATCTGCGCGCTGCAGTCGGGGGACCTGGCTGCGTTCAGCGTCACGCCGGGCTCGTCGACCTTGGTGGGCACGGTGCGCACCTTCAACCCCGATGTGCAGAACATGGTCGAGCGCCGCCTGGGCGAGCTGTGCCAGGCGCTGGGCCTGGCCTTTGGCGTGAATGCGCAGCTGCAGTACGAGCGCTCCTACCCGGCGACGATCAACACCGCCGAAGAAGCGGTGTTTGCCGGCGATGTCGCCTCTGACCTGGTGGGCGAAGCCCTGGTGGTGCGCAACATGGACCCGAGCATGGGCGCTGAGGATTTCTCCTTCATGCTGCAGCAAAAGCCCGGGGCCTATCTGCGCCTGGGCCAGGCCGTGGGTGACGACATTATTCCGCTGCACAACAACCGCTACGACTTCAATGACGATGTGCTGCCGCTGGGTGCGGCGCTGCACGCCGGCATTGTCGAGCGTGGCATGCCACTTGCTTTGGGCTAAAGCCTCAGCTCCCGGCCCGGGGGGGCCGGACTTCAGAAAAGGGGAAAACGATGAAACACACGATGAGCAAGACCTTGTTGGTATCGATGTTGGCCGCCGCCTATGTTTGCGCCGGCGCGCAGACGGTGCGCATCGGTTCCCAGGGCGATGCCCTGTCCATGGATCCGCATTCCTTCAATGAGACGGTGCAGCTGAGTGTGACCGGCAATGTCTACGAGCCGCTGGCCGGCCGCAACAAGGACCTGAGCCTGCGCCCGGTGTTGGCGACCAAGTGGGAGCAGACCTCGCCCACCGTCTGGCGTTTCACCTTGCGCAAGGGCGTGCAGTTCCACGATGGCACGCCGTTCACCGCCGATGATGTGGTGTTCTCGATGATGCGCACGCAGCTCGAGGGCTCGGACATGAAGTCCTACACCAACCCCATCAAGGAGACGCGAAAGGTCGATGACTACACGGTCGACATCGAGACCAAGGACCCGGCCCCGATCCTGCCGAGCATGATCTCGCAGGTCTACATCATGAGCAAGGCCTGGTCCGAGGCGAACAATGCCGTTAACCCGGTGGACCGCCGCAAGGGCATCGAGAACACCGCGTCGTTCAAGGCCAATGGCACCGGCCCCTACCGCGTGCGCGAGCGCCAGCCCAATGTGCGCACCGTCTTCAACCGCAGCGCCAACTACTGGGACAAGGTCGAAGGCAATGTGCAGGAAGTGGTCTACACGCCGGTGGCCAATGATGCGACCCGTGTGGCCGCGCTGCTGTCGGGCCAGGTCGATGTGATCGACCCGGTGCCGGTGCAGGATCTTGACCGTGTCGCCAATACCGGCAGCACCCGCGTGGTGTCCGGGCCGGAGCTGCGCGCCATCTTCATGGGCATGGACCAAAAGCGCGATGAGCTGCTGAACGCCAGCGTCAAGGGCAAGAACCCGTTCAAGGACAAGCGCGTGCGCCAGGCCTTCTACCAGGCCATCGATATCGAGGGCCTGCACAAGCAGGTGATGCGCGGCGCCTCGGGCAATCTGGCCACCTTGATCGGCAAGGGCGTCAATGGCTATACCGACGACATCAAGCGCCTGCCCTACGACCCGGCCGCCGCCAAGAAGCTGCTGAGCGAAGCGGGCTACCCCGATGGTTTCTCGCTGACCTTGAACTGCTCGAATGACCGCTACATCAACGACAGCCGCATCTGCCAGGCGGTGTCGGCCAACCTGGCCAAGATTGGCGTCAAGGTGCAGCTCAATGCCGAGACCAAGGGCACCTATTTCCCGCGCATCATGCGCCATGAAACGGCCTTCTACATCCTGGGCTGGACGCCGTCGACCTACGACGCCCACAACCCGCTGCTGGCCTTGATGAACTGCAATGACGGCAAGGGTGCTGGCGCGTTCAACTATGGCAACTACTGCAACCCCAAGGTCGATGCCTTGACCCGCCAGGTGCAGTCCGAGACCGACACCACCAAGCGCAACCAGGCGATCCATGAGGCGCTGCAGACCGTGGCCGACGATGTGGGCTACCTGCCGCTGCACCAGCAGTTCATGAACTGGGGGGTGAGCAAGAACGTCGAGCTGGTGCAGATGGCCGATGGCTTCATGCCCTTCAAGTGGATGACCGTGAAGAAGTAAATGCCCCGGGCCGCTGCACTGCAGCGGCCAGAGACTAGAGAGAGAAGATGACGATGAAAAACCGAATCAGGCGCTGGATGGACAGCGATGTGGGCTACAGCTTTCGCAAGTCGCCCACAGCCATCGTGGCCGCCCTCATTGCGGCGGTCTGCGTGTTTTGCGCGCTGTTTGCCGGCTGGGTGGCACCGCACAACCCCTTTGACCTGACCACCCTGGAGCTGAGCGACGCGCGCATTCCGCCGGTGTGGAGTGAAGAGGGCGGCTGGAAATACATCCTGGGCACCGATGACCAGGGCCGCGACATTCTGTCGGCGCTGATGTATGGCGCGCGCATTTCGCTGATCGTGGGCCTGGCCTCGGTGGCGCTGTCCGTGGTCGTCGGCGTGGGCCTGGGCCTCTTGGCAGGCTTCAAGGGCGGCTGGATCGATTCGGTGCTGATGCGCCTGTGCGATGTGATGCTGTCCTTCCCGGCCATTCTGGTGGCACTGCTGATCGCCGGTGTGGGCCGCGCGGTGTTTCCCAATGCCAATGAATCGCTGGCCTTTGGCGTGCTGATCATCTCGATCTCGCTCACCGGCTGGGTGCAATACGCACGCACGGTGCGCGGCTCGACCATGGTCGAGCGCAACAAGGAATATGTGCAGGCCGCCCGCGTCACCGGTGTGGCGCCGCTGCGCATCATGGTCAAGCATGTGCTGCCCAATGTGCTGGGCCCGGTCATGGTGCTGGCCACCATCCAGGTGGCCACCGCCATCATCACCGAGGCGACCCTGTCTTTCCTCGGCGTGGGCGCGCCGCCCACTTCGCCCTCGCTGGGCACCCTGATCCGCGTGGGCAATGACTACCTGTTCTCCGGCGAATGGTGGATCACGATCTTCCCGGGCCTGATGCTGGTGCTGATCGCCCTGTCGGTCAACCTGCTGGGCGACTGGCTGCGCGATGCGCTTAACCCGCGCCTGCGTTGATGGTGCGGACACAAGACGAACAAGGAACAACCACGATGTCATTGTTGGAAGTAAAAAATCTGGTGGTCGAGTTTCCCAATCGCCATGGTGTGCTGCGGGCGCTGGACAACATCTCCTTTTCCATCGCCCCCGGCGAGATCCTGGGCGTGGTCGGTGAATCGGGCGCGGGCAAGTCGCTGACGGGCGCCTCCATCATCGGCCTGCTCGAGCCGCCAGGCCATGTGGCCTCGGGCGAGATCGTGCTCGAAGGCGAGCGCATCGACAACCTGTCCGCCGACAAGATGCGCCATATCCGGGGCCGCCGCATTGGCGCGATCTTCCAGGACCCGCTCACGTCGCTGAACCCGCTCTACACTGTGGGCCGCCAGCTGATCGAGACCATCCAGACCCACCTCAAGCTCTCGGCCTCGGAGGCGCGCCAGCGCGCGATCGAACTGCTCAAGGACACCGGCATTCCGGCCGCCGAAGAGCGGATCGACCATTTTCCGCACCAGTTCTCCGGCGGCATGCGCCAGCGCGTGGTGATTGCGCTGGCGCTGGCGGCCGAGCCCAAGCTGATCGTGGCCGACGAGCCCACCACCGCGCTCGACGTATCGATCCAGGCGCAGATCATCAGCCTGCTCAAGAACATCTGCCGCACCCGTGGTGCGGCCGTGATGCTGATCACCCATGACATGGGCGTGATCGCCGAGACCTGTGACCGGGTCGCGGTGATGTACGCCGGCCGCATTGCGGAAATCGGCCCGGTGCATGAGGTGATCAACCACCCCGCGCACCCCTACACACGCGGCCTGATGGCGTCCATTCCGGATATGGAAGCCGACCGTGAGCGCCTGAACCAGATCGACGGCGCCATGCCCCGGCTCAATGCCATCCCCAAGGGCTGCGCCTTCAACCCGCGCTGCCCCCAGGTGTTTGACCGCTGCATGGAGCAGCGCCCCGAGCTGATGGCTGCGGGCGCCACCCAGGCCGCCTGCTGGCTGCATGCAGCCGATTACCAGCCCCAAGTGGCTGCCACCGAGGACACGGTATGAGCGAGATGGCAACCATGACGAACAAGGACGCAGCAGCGCTGCAAGGCGCGGGCGACAAGCAGCCCCTGGTGCAGGCCCGTGACCTGGCCAAGACCTTTGATGTGTCGGCACCCTGGCTCAACCGGGTGCTGGAGCGCAAGCCGCGCAGTCTGCTGCGCGCCGTCGATGGCGTGAGCTTTGACATTGAAAAGGGCAAGACCCTGGCCCTGGTGGGCGAGTCCGGCTGCGGCAAGAGCACGGTGGCGCGGCTCTTGGTGGGCCTGTACGGCCCCACGCGCGGCAGCTTCACCTTCGATGGCCAGGATGCGCATGCCGCCTTCCGCGACCCGAACGCGCGCGCGATGCGCCGCCGCGTGCAGATGATCTTCCAGGACCCCTACGCCAGCCTGAACCCGCGCTGGTCGGTTGAGCAGATCATTGGCGAGCCGCTCAAGGAGCATGGCCTGATCACCAATACCGAGCAGCTCAAGGCCCGCGTGGCCGAGCTGCTGGTGCAGGTGGGCCTGGCGCCGATGGACATGCTCAAGTACCCGCACCAGTTCTCGGGCGGGCAGCGCCAGCGCATCTCCATCGCCCGTGCACTGGCGACCGAGCCGGAGTTTCTGGTCTGCGACGAGCCCACCTCGGCGCTCGATGTGTCCGTGCAGGCCCAGGTGCTCAACATCATGAAGGACCTGCAGAAAAAGCGCGGTCTGACCTATCTGTTCATCTCGCACAACCTGGCTGTCGTGCGCCACGTCAGTGACCAGGTGGGTGTCATGTATCTGGGTAGGCTGGTAGAGCTGGCCGATAAGCAAACCCTGTTTGCCAAGCCGCGCCACCCCTATACGCGCATGCTGCTCGATGCCATTCCGAAGATGCACGACACCGGCAAGGCGCGCACCCCCGTGCAGGGCGAGGTGCCCAATCCGCTCAACCCTCCGACCGGTTGCGCCTTCAACCCGCGCTGCCCGCTGGCCAATGAGCGCTGCCGCAGCGAGCGCCCACAGCTGATCGACGATGGCGGCGTGAAGGTCGCCTGCCATGCGGTGGAAGAGGGGCGCATCCCCGTTTTGTGATGTACTGGCGACCGCCTGCGCTGTGCGCGGGCAGCCCACCAAACCGGCGTCCTGGACGCCGGTTTTGCATGGAGCGGGTGCCTTGACAAGCCCCTTTGCTATTACAGAAAGTCACACCTACGTCATCTAGCGGACAAACCATAGAGCTCTTTGTCATAACGGAGAGAGCAGAAATGGTTGCATTGTCAGTGCGAGAGGGTGCACGTCAGGTGATGGTTTGGACGGTGTGCGGTGTGGCGGCTGCCGTGTTGGTGGCTTGCGGTGGAGGCGGCTCCAGCGACAACGACAGCGAAAAAGACGATGTGCTGACGATCCTGCACATCAACGACCACCACTCCACCTTGGCCAGCAAGACGGCCACCCTGCAATTGCCCGTGGACGGCAAGACCACGGCCGTGACCGTGGACGCCGCAGGTTTCCCCCGCGTGACGGCCGCCATCGAAGCGATCGCTGCCCAGTCGACCAATGTGCTCAAGCTGCACGCCGGCGATGCGGTGACCGGTACCCTGTACTTCAACCGCGCAGGTGCCGATGGCGAGGCCGACATGGCCATGCTCAACACCGTGTGCTTTGATGCCTACACCCTGGGCAACCACGAATTCGACAAGGGCGACACTGGCCTCAAAGGCATCCTCGATCGCCTCAAGAGCGGCAAATGCACGACCCCGGTGCTGAGCGCGAACGTGCAGTTCGGTGCCAGCTCGGCACTGAACCCCAGCCGCGCACCGAACATGGTCTCGCCCTCCACCGTGGTGGAACGTGGCGGCCAGAAGATCGGTATTGTCGGCCTGACCATTGCGCAAAAGACCAAGGCCTCGTCCAGCCCGGACAAGGACACCTTGTTCGAAGACGAAGCCGTCGCGGCCCAGCGCGAAATCGACAAGCTGCAGGCCCAAGGCGTCAAGCGCATTGTGCTGCTGAGCCACATCGGCTACGACAACGACCGCACCATCGCCAAAAAGCTGCGCGGTGTGGACGTGATCGTTGGCGGTGACTCGCACACCCTGCTGGGCCCGGACGCGATGAAGACCATTGGCGTGGGCACGCCAGGCGGCGCCTACCCCACCAACACCACCGACCTCGACGGCAAGCCCGTCTGCATCGTGCAGGCCTGGGAATACTCGCAAGTCGTCGGTGAGCTCAAGGTCAAGTTCGACAAGGACGGCGTGGTCAGCCAATGCGAAGGCACGCCCCACGTGCTGATCGGCGATGACTTCAAGATCGCCGGCACTGCCGCGACCGAAGCCCAGCGCACTTCCATCATCAGCAGCGTCAATGCCGCCGGCTTCCTGCGCATCACGTCGCCGTCCGCCCAGGCGGCCGCGGTGCTCAAGCCTTTCACCGAAAAGGTCGCCAGCTTCAACGTGACCAAGGTGGCCTATGCCCCGCAAGAGCTGTGCTCGCGCCGGGTGCCGGGCGGTGAAGGCAGCACCGACTACAGCCGCTCCAGCGCGGCCTGCAATGCCGAAGGCAGCGTCAGCCTGCGCGGTGGCGACATCCAGCAGCTGGTGGCCCAGTCCTACCTGGAAGTGGCCAACGAACACTACGGCGGTGCCGACATCTCGCTGCAAAGCGGTGGTGGCGTGCGCATTCCGCTCAATGGTGAAGTGACGGCGGCCAATGCGATCCAGGTGCTGCCCTTTGGCAACATGCTGTTCCGCCTGGATGTGACCGGCACCGAAGTCAAGGGCATGCTCGAAGACGGCCTGGAAGCTGTCTACGGCGCAGGCGGCTCGACCGGCCCTTACCCCTACACCGGCGGCATGCGCTTTGATGTGAATGCCAAGGCCGCCTTTGGCAGCCGTGTCACGGGCATCGAAGTGCGCGACACCACCAGCGGCCAATGGACTGCGCTGGACCAGGGCAAGACCTATCGCCTCTTTGTGCTGAGCTTCAACGCCAACGGCGGTGACGGCTACAAGACCCTGGCCTCGGTGCCTGCAGCGCGCCGCCTCGACATCGGCGTGCTCGATGCCGATGTGTTCTTCAACTACATCGAATCGCAGCCCAAGGATGCCACCACCGGTCTGCCAGCGCTCAAGCGCCTGTCCACCGACCTGTACAGCACCAAGAGCTTTGTGGATGTGCGTTAAACGCTGACGCCGCATGACGAAGGGGCAGCCTAGGCTGCCCCTTCTTTCGTTTCGGCCAGGCAAAAAACGCCGTCAGGTATAGCGCTTGGCGTGCAGGTTGTCCTTCATCTGCTGCAGCACCGGCTGCAGCGGCTCGCCGATGCGCAGCGCCACGCTGGTAGCCAGCACATCGAGAATCAAGAGGTGCAGCAGGCGCGAGACCATGGGGCTGTAGCGGTCGTAGCCCTCGGGGTGGTCGGCGGCCAGGTGGATATTGGCCGCGCGTGCCAGCGGCGAGCCGCTGGCGGTGATGGCAATCGTCGTGGCGCCATTGCGCTTGGCGATGTCGGTGGCATCCATCAGGTCGCGCGTGCGGCCGGAGTTGGAGATGACAATGGCGCAGTCGCCCGCGCCCAGCATGGTGGCACTCATCACCTGCATATGGCCGTCGCTGGTCGCCAGGCTGGTGACGCCCAGGCGAAAGAACTTGTGCTGCCCATCCTGCGCGACGATGCCGGAGTTGCCCACGCCATAGAACTCGATGCGCTTGCCCGCCTGCCAGGTCGCCACGATGGCACTGGATGCCGCCTCCAGCGCCGTGGTGCTGGCGGCATTGCGGTAGGCCAGAAAGGCCGCGACCGAGTTGTCCACCACCTTGACCAGCACATCGCTGGTCTTGTCATCGGCATCGACGCTGCGGTGGATAAAGGGCACGCCTTCGCTGACGCTGCCGGCGAGCTTGAGCTTGAAATCGGCCAGGCCGTCATAGCCCATGCTGCGGCAAAAGCGCACCACGGTGGGTTTGCTGACATGGGCCAGTTCGGCCAGCTCGCGCACCGGGCGCGAGGCAAAGGCACGCGGATCGGCCAGCACCAGGCGGGCCACGCGCTGCTCGGCCGGTGCCAGCGAGGGGAGAGAGGCGGTGATGCGGTCTAGCATGGGGATCCCTTGTGGGTGGCGGCGGTGCTCAAAACTCTTCCATCCAGCTGTGGCCGTCGCGTGCCACCAGCGCGCTGGCGGCGCCCGGGCCCCAATGCCCGGCCACATAGGGGCGCGGGCTTTCGCCGCGGGCATTGGCCTGTTGCCAGGCCTCCAGAATGGGCTCGACCCACTGCCAGGCGGCCTCTTGCTCGTCGGCGCGCACAAACAGGTTTAGGCGCCCGGCGATCACATCGAGCAGCAGGCGTTCATAGGCGCCCACGCGCTCGGTGCCAAAGCGCTGGTCAAAATCCAGGTCCAGCGCAGCGGGCGACAAGGTCTGCACACCGCCGGTATCGGCCTGGCTCTGCGCGGCGGCCATCAGCTGCAGGGTCAGGCCATCCTTGGGCTGCAGGTGGATGGTCAGGCGGTTGGCCGCGCCCAGCGGCGTGCGGTAGATGGCATGGGGCACCTGGCGGAAATGCACGACGATCGAGGCCTCGCGCCCGGCCAGGCGCTTGCCGGTGCGGATGAAAAACGGCACGCCGGCCCAGCGCCAGTTGCTGATCTCGGTGCGCAGCGCCACAAAGGTCTCGGTCTGGCTGGTGGGCGAGACACCTTCTTCCTGGCGGTAGCCCGGCACCGGCTTGCCGGCAATCTGGCCGGCCGCGTACTGGCCGCGCACCACGTCGCGGATCACCGTCTCCGGCGTCCAGCGCTTGAGCGACTGCAGCACCTTGAGCTTTTCATTGCGGATCGCATCGGCGTCAGCGCTGATGGGCGGCTCCATGCCAATCGCGCAGAGCAGCTGCAGCGCATGGTTTTGCACCATGTCGCGCAGCGCGCCGGTGCTTTCGTAGAACTCGCCGCGCTTTTCCACGCCCAGCTGCTCGGCCATCGTGATCTCGATGCTGGCGATGTTCTCGCGCCGCCACAATGGCTCAAAGATGGCATTGCCAAAACGCAGCGCCAGCAGGTTCTGGACAGAGGGCTTGCCCAGGTAATGGTCGATGCGGAAGATCTGCGCTTCGGAAAACACCTCGCGCACCGCTGCGTTGATCGCACGGTTCGAGGGCAGGTCATGGCCCAGCGGTTTTTCCAGCACCACGCGGGTGCGCTCGGTGGCGAGGCCCGCTGCGCCCAGCTGCTCGCAGACGGTGGTGAACAGCGAAGGCGCCGTGGCCAGGTACATCACCACAGTGTCGGCATCGCGCGCCTGCAGCAGCGCGCGCAGCGCGGCATAGTCGGCCGGCTGCGACAGGTCCATGCGCAGGTAGTGCAGGTGCTGGGCAAAGCGGGCAAATTCCGCGTCGCTGGGCCGCTTGTCGGCCTCAACCTCGGCCAGCCGCTGGGCGATCAGCGCGCGGTACTCGTCGTCGCTCATTGCCCCTCGGCCTACGCCGATGATGCGCCCGCCCGCAGGCAGGCTGCCGTGGCGGAAAGATT
Organism: Comamonas sp. MYb21; assembly: GCF_037479395.1. NCBI lineage: Bacteria > Pseudomonadati > Pseudomonadota > Betaproteobacteria > Burkholderiales > Comamonadaceae > Comamonas > Comamonas sp. MYb21. The sequence goes on from NZ_JBBGZC010000002.1 coordinate 123,772, forward strand.
GAAACAGCGCGGGCAGCAATTTGCGCCAGGCCAGATCGCCGGTACCGCCAAATAAAACCAGATCAAAACGCATGAAACTTCCTGAACATCAAGGCAGGGATTAATGTAACTCAGTTTCATGGCCGGAGAGAAGCCGTAGAATACATCCACCCCTGAACCGGGCATAAGTTCGGTTAAGCTTGGGCGGCCCTCATGTTGGCCGCAGTACGCCGTGGGAGACAGGCGCGGCAAACCGGATATTGACCAAGAGCAGACCATGAACCAACTCGATGCACTCAAAGCGCTGACCACGGTAGTGGCAGATACCGGTGACTTTCACCAACTCGCGCAGTTCCAGCCGCAAGACGCGACGACCAACCCGTCCTTGATCCTCAAGGCCGTGCAGAAGGCCGACTACGCGCCGCTGCTGACCGAGACCGTGCAAAAGTTCCGCGGCAAGCCGCTCGATGAGGTGATGGACCGCCTGCTGGTGCGCTTTGGCGCCGAGATCCTGTCCATCATTCCAGGCCGCGTGTCGACCGAAGTCGATGCCCGTCTGTCGTTCGACACCGACGCGACGGTGGCCCGGGCCCAGCGCATCATCGCGCTCTACGAGGCCGAAGGCGTGCACATCGACCGCGTGCTGATCAAGATCGCCTCGACCTGGGAAGGCATCCAGGCTGCCAAGGCGCTGGAAGAGCAGGGCATCCACACCAACCTGACCTTGTTGTTTGCGCAGTGCCAGGCCATTGCCTGTGGCCAGGCCCAGGTGCAGCTGATCTCGCCTTTTGTCGGCCGTATCTACGACTGGTACAAGAAGCAGGCCGGCAGCAACTGGGACGAGGCCGCGATGGCCGGTGCCAACGACCCGGGTGTGAAATCGGTCAAGGCCATTTTTGACTACTACAAGCATTTCGGCATCGCCACCGAAGTGATGGGCGCGAGCTTTCGCAATATCGGCCAGGTCACCGCGCTGGCGGGCTGCGATCTGCTGACCATCTCGCCCGAGCTGCTGGCCCAGCTGGCCGCTGCCGATGCACCGCTGCAGCTCGCGCTGAACGCCGAAGCGTCCAAGGCGCTGTCGCTGGAGCGTGTGCAGTACGACGAAGCGGGCTTTCGCTTTGCATTGAACGAAGACGCGATGGCCACCGAAAAGCTGGCCGAAGGCATCCGCGCTTTTGTCGCCGATGCCATCAAGCTCGACAAGTTGTTGCAATCGGCCTGATCGGGTGGCTGCCAGCCCGCCTGGCAGCCCCGTGCAGCCATTTACACTGCCCTATGAACCGAGAATGTGCGACACAGCGCAAGCGCTGCGATGAAACCCCCGCGTGGCAAGAACTGCAAAAATACTACGACGCTGAGGGCCGGGGCCAGGACCTGCGCGCGGCCTTTGCCGACGATGCGTCCCGCCTGGACCAGTTCAGCCAGCAGGCGCCCCATCTGTTTGCCGACCTGTCCAAGAACCTGATCGACCGCCAGAGCCAGCAGCTTTTGCTGCAGCTGGCGCGCGACTGCGGTCTGGAGCAGGCGCGCGATGCGATGTTTGCCGGCGCCCAGGTCAACGGCTCCGAAGGCCGTGCCGCCATGCACTGGCTGCTGCGCCAGCCCGCCCAGGGCCTGGACAGTTGGCTGCCGGATAGCCCGGCCACCGTGCGCGAGGCCCTGGCCGATGTGCAGCGCAGCCTGGCCCAGATGCTGGCGCTGGCCGAGCAGGTGCGTGCCAACCCGCAGATCACCGACATCGTCAATATCGGCATTGGCGGCTCGGACCTGGGCCCGGCCATGGTGGTCAATGCGCTGGAGGACTGGCGCATTGCCGGCAAGCGCTTCCACTTTGTCTCGAACGTGGACGGGCATGAGCTGGGCCATGTGCTGGCGCAGACCCGGCCCGAGAGCACCTTGTTCCTGGTCGCGTCCAAGTCCTTCACGACCCTGGAGACCATGGTCAACGCGCATTCGGCGCGTGACTGGTTTCTTGCGCAAGGCGGCAGCGAGGACCGCAGCGCCGCGCTGTCGATCTCCCAGCACTTCTGGGCGCTGACCACCAATACCGAGGCGGCAGCGGCCTTTGGCATCGACACCACGCTCGGTTTCTGGGACTGGGTCGGCGGCCGCTATTCGCTGTGGTCGGTGATCGGCCTGCCGATTGCGATTGCGGTGGGGGCCGAGTCCTTCCGTGCGCTGCTGCAGGGCGCGCATGACATGGATGTGCACTTCAAGACCGCGCCGCTGGCGCAGAACTTGCCGGTGCGGCTGGGCCTGCTCGATGTCTGGTACCGCAACTTCCACGGCTTTGCCACGCGCTGTGTTGCGCCCTACAGCCATGGCCTGCGCCGGCTGTCGGCCTACCTGCAGCAGCTGGAGATGGAGAGCAACGGCAAGGGCCGGGATGTAGACAACCAGCCGCTGCCCTATGCGACGTCGCCCGTGGTCTGGGGCGAGCCCGGCACCAATGGCCAGCATGCCTTTTTCCAGATGATCCACCAGGGCCGCGATGTGATCCCGGTGGAGTTCATCGCCGCGCGCGAGGGCGGCAAGAACCTGGCCAGCCACCAGAACAACCTGGTGATCAATGCGATTGCGCAGGCGCAGGCGCTGCTGGTGGGCCGCACCGAAGAGCAAGGCCCCAAGTACTGCCCGGGCAACCGGCCCAGCAGCTTCTTGCTGATGGACAAGCTCACCCCCACCTCGCTGGGGGCGCTGATCGCGCTGTACGAGCACCGCGTGTTTGTCAGCGGTGCCCTTTGGGGCATCAACAGCTTTGACCAGTGGGGCGTGGAGCTGGGCAAGCAACTGGCCAAGGACCTGTTTGCGCGCCGCGACCAGGGCGACTGGCAAGGCGTCGATCCCTCGACCGTGGCGCTGGTCAGCCGCTTGGCGCCCTGACGCTGCTCGCCAGGCACTGCCGTCCGCAGATACGGCAGTGCAGCACGGTGTTTCCAAAACAGCAACACATGCTTCTAAATACGCGCTAGGGATTGGCGCGACTCTCTGGAATACTCGGAGGCTGGATGCGCTGGCGCAAAACCGGCGCATCCTTTTTGTTTTAAAGCGCATGTGCAGCGCAGCAAAACCAGCGCAATCGCAAAGCTGGTGAGGCATCTTGGCCCGGTGCCGGGATAGCAGTTCGTTCATTCCAAGGAGTACACAATGAAATTCAGCATCAAGATGGTGGCTGCAGCGGTGGCTTTTGCCGCAGGCGGCGCGGCATTTGCGCAAAGCACCTTCGACAAGATCAACAGCACCGGCAAGGTGGTGGTGGGCGTGCGCGAGAGCTCGGCCCCGATGGCCTATGCGATCGGCTCCAACCAGACCTTTGGCGGCTACCACGTCGAGCTGTGCGAGCGCGTGCTCAAGGAAATTGCGCCCAAGGCCAAGATCGAATACATGGCGCTGACGGCGCAGAACACGATGCCGCTGGTGCAAAACGGCACCGTGGACATTGGCTGCGGCCCAACCACCAACAACCTGAGCCGCCAAAAGCAGGTGGCTTTTGCCGTGACCACCTATGTGAGCCAGGTGCGCGCAGCGGTGCGTGCGGACTCCAACATCACCAGCGTCAAGCAGCTCGATGGCAAGACGGTGGCGGCCTCGGCCGGCACCACCGCCGTGCAGCTGCTGCGCAAGTTCGCCAAGGACAACAGCATCAACCTGCCCACGACCCTGGGCAAGGACCATTTCGAGAGCTTCATGCTGCTTGAATCGGGCCGCGCTGACGCCTTTGTGCTCGACGACAACCTGCTCGCCGGTGTGATCGCGAACTCGGCCAACCCTGCTGGCTACAAGATTGTCGGCGAGGCGCTGGGATCGGAGCCGATTGCGCTGCTGTTCCGCAAGGATGACCCGGCCTTCAAGAAGGCCGTGGACGACAGCCTGACCAAGATGATGAAGTCCGGCGAGCTGGCCAAGGTCTATGACAAGTGGTTCATGCAACCCATCCCGCCCAAGGGCCAGGCGCTGAACCTGCCGATGAGCGATACCCTGAAGAAGCTGCTGCAAGAGCCCAACGACAAGCCACTGGAAGCCTACGCGGACCAGTAAGCTGCGCGCTTGCACCCTGCACCCACCCAGCCCCGGCTGGGTTTTTTTATGCCCGCAGGCCGCGCCTATCGGGCAGCGATGGCTGCGCCAAACATCGCATTTTTCATCGCAGGCACCGGCCCCCGCCATGTTGTGCGTAATTGGAATAATTTGCCGCGCTATTGTCGTTTGACCTGGCACAAGGCTCTGCCTAGCATGACGCGCAGTGTTGTCTTGGTGCGCAGCCGCTTTTTGGCCGGCCGCCAAGGCCCGGTTTTCCCGTTTTATTAGCTATTGATCTGGTACCCACGATGACCCACTTTGTGCACCCCGATGAGGTTCGTTCGCGCTTCTCCCGCGCCATGTCCGATATGTACCGCGACGAAGTGCCGCAATACGGCAGCTTGATGGCGCTGGTAGCCCAGGTCAATGGCGAGGTGCTCAAGGCCCAGCCCGCACTGGCCAATGCAATGGCGCAGGCCGACGAGCTGGACCGCCTGGATGTGGAGCGCCATGGCGCCATCCGCGTTGGCACCAAGGAAGAGCTGTCCACCCTGCGCCGCCTGTTTGCCGTGATGGGCATGGAGGCCGTGGGCTACTACGACCTGTCGGTGGCGGGCGTGCCGGTGCACTCCACCGCCTTCCGCCCGGTCTTGGGCAGCTCGCTCAACCGCAACCCTTTCCGCGTCTTCACCTCGCTGCTGCGCCTGGACCTGCTGGCCGATGAGGCGCTGCGCGCGCAGTCGGCCGCCATCCTGGCGCGCCGCCAGATCTTTACCGAGCGCGCGCTGGCGCTGATCGCCCAGTGCGAAGCCGCCGGTGGATTGACCGATGCCCAAGCCGACGAGTTTGTGCGCGAAGCGCTGGAGACCTTCCGCTGGCACAGCGAGGCGACCGTGGATGCCGCTACCTATGACAAGCTGCACAAGGCGCACCGCCTGGTGGCCGATGTGGTCTGCTTCAAAGGCCCGCACATCAACCACCTGACGCCGCGCACCCTGGATATCGACGCCGCCCAGCTGGGCATGCCCGCCCATGGCATGGATGCCAAGGATGTGGTCGAAGGCCCACCCCGCCGCGCCTGCCCGATCCTGCTGCGCCAGACCAGCTTCAAGGCGCTGCAGGAGCGCGTGAACTTCCCCGGCAGCGATGACCAGGGCACGCACACCGCCCGCTTTGGCGAGATCGAGCAGCGCGGCGTGGCCCTGACCCGCAAGGGCCGTGCCTTGTACGACAGCCTGCTGGCCAATGTGCGCAGCATGGGCAATGCCGGCAGCGCCAGCGCCAACTACCAGGACCGCCTGGAGTCATCCTTTGCCGCCTTCCCCGACAGCCACGACGCCATGCGCCAACAAGGCCTGGCCTTCTACCGCTATGTGCTGCAGCAGCCGGTGGGCGATGCCTCGGCCGATATCGAGACCCTGATTGCCGACGGTGTGGTGCGTGCCGAGCCCATCGTGTACGAGGACTTTTTGCCGGTGAGCGCGGCCGGTATCTTCCAGTCCAACCTGGGCGGCGAAGAGCAAAAGCACTACGAGGCCAACCAGGCGCAGCAGGCCTTCGAGGCCGACCTGGGCGCCCAGGTGCATGACGAGATCGCGCTGTACCAGTCGATGCAGGATGCATCCTTGCAAGCGGTGCGTGAGGCCCTGGCACAAGCCGATGTGGCAGAAAGCGTGGCCTGAGCGATGGCCGCCTCTGATCTGGACAACAGCGAGCTGCTGAGTGCGCTGCACGCCATTGTGGGCGAAGTCGGGGTGCTGCAAGGCGCCGACATGGCCGCCTATGAAGAAGGCGCGCGCTACGGCCAGGGCCGTGCGCGCCTGGTGGTGCGCCCCGCCGATGTGGCACAGGTGCAGGCCGTTGTGCGGCTCTGCGCCGAGCGCGGCCTGGCGCTGCTGCCCCAAGGCGCCAACACCGGCATGGTGGGCGCCAGCACGCCGGACATGAGCGGCACCCAGCTGGTGCTGAGCCTCTCGCGTCTGCGCAGCCACTGCGAGGTGGATGTGGCCAACCGCAGCGTGGTGGTCGATGCCGGCGTCACCCTGCAGGAGCTCAACGACCAGCTCGAAGCCCATGGCCTCTGGTTTCCGATCGACCTGGGGGCCAACCCCTCGATCGGCGGCATGGTGGCCACCAACACCGGTGGCACGCGCCTGATCCGCTACGGCGATGTGCGCTCCAACCTGATGGCACTGCAAGTGGTGCTGATGGACCCGCCCGGTGAGGTGGTGGAGCTGGGCCGCGCGCTGCGCAAGAACAATACCGGCGTGGACTGGAAGCAGCTGTTTGTCGGCGGCTCTGGCGCCGGTGCCATCGTGACGCAGGCCACCCTCCAGGTGCATGCCCGCCCGGCGCAGCGCGCCACCGCGCTGGTGGTGCCCGCATCGGACGAGGCGGTGATGGAGCTGCTGCAGGCCTTTGAGCGCGACCTGGGCGATTGGCTGGCCGCGTTTGAAGGCATCTCGGGCAACGCGATGCAGGCGGCCATTGACCATGTGCCCAACCTGCGCAACCCCTTTGCGCCGGATGATGCGCCCGAGTTCGCCATCCTGGTCGAGCTGGAAGCCAATGCCGCTGCCAAATACAGCCAGCTGGATCTGCAAGAGGCGCTCAACAGCTTTCTGGAAGACCAGTTCGAGTCGACCATCGTCAACGCGGCCTTGGGCAATGCCACCGAGCTGTGGCACCTGCGCCATAGCATCAGCGAAGGCGCACGCGCGCTGGGCAAGCCCATTGCGTTTGATGTGTCGGTGCCGCGCTCGCGCATCATGGAGTTCTGCCGCAAAGGCCGCGAGCTGGTCGCACGCGACTACCCCTTCCTCACCGTCGTGGACTTTGGCCATATCGCCGATGGCGGTGTGCACTTCAATGTCATCTGGCGCAAGGATGCGCCCGAGCCCTACGACCCGGCCGTAGTGCAGCGCCTGCGCGATGCCATCTACGGCATGGTGGTGCAGGACTTTGCGGGCAGCTACAGCGCGGAGCACGGTGTGGGCCCGCACAACCTGGCTTACTACCAGCGCTTTACGCCGCCGCTGCTGCAGCAATGGGCCGATGGCTGGCGCGACCGGCTGGACCCCCAGCACCTTTGCGGCACCGTGGATTTGGGCACCGCCAAAAACTAAGACCCTGGCCATGCCTGCATGGGCAGGCATGGCCAACAACAACCACTAGAGACAACCCAGCGAGACAAGGCCATGTCCTTTTTTCAATTCACTCCCGCATTCGCCAACCCCCAGGGCTCGCCCATCCGCGAGCTGTTTCCCTACCTGAGCCGCCCGGGCATGATCTCGCTGGCCGGTGGCTACCCCTCGCCCAGCCTGTTTGACCAGGAAGGCCTGGCAGCGGCGGCCGCGCAGGCGATGACCACCGGCGCCACCGCGCTGCAGTACGGCGCCACCGAAGGCTCGCCCGCGCTGCGCGAGCAGCTGGCGGCCCAGTGCCAGGCCCGGGGCATTCGCTGCACAGCGGCCGACATGCTGGTGACCACCGGCTCGCAACAGGGTTTTGACCTGCTGCTGCGCGTGCTGATCCAGCCCGGCGATGCTGTCTGCGTGGAGACCCCGGCTTACCCCGCCACCCTTGCGGCGCTGCGCCAGGCGGGCGCCAGGATGCTGAGCACGCCGGTCGATGGCGATGGCCTGGATGTCGAAGCGCTGGCCGCCATGCTGGCTGCGCTGCCGATGGCCGAGCGCCCCAAGCTGCTCTACACCGTGCCCAACTTCTCCAACCCCTGCGGCACCTTGCTGACACAACAGCGCCGCGAGCGCCTGGTGCAGCTTGCGCTGCAGTATGGCTTTGTCGTGGTCGAGGACGATCCTTACGGCGAGCTGGCCTTCACCGATGCCCGCCCAGCCCCCGTCTATGCCGCGGCCCAGCAGCAAGTGGGTGAGGGAGAGAACCCGGTGGTCTACCTGTCGAGCCTGTCCAAGACCGTGGCCCCCGGCCTGCGCGTGGGCTGGATGGTGGCCGACCCGGCCGTGCTGCGCCGCTGCACGGTGGCCAAGCAGACCAATGACCTCTGCACCTCGCCGCTGGCGCAAGCCGTGGCTGCCAGCTACCTGCAGTCGGGCCGCTATGGCCAGGCCGTCGCCAAGGCCTGCGCCGAATACCAGCGCCGCATGCTGGCCTTGACCCAGGGCCTGAAGGCGCGCCTGGGTGACCTGGTGCAGTTTGTGCAGCCCGCTGGCGGCATGTTTGTCTGGTTGACGTTCGACACCCGCATCGATCCGCAAAAGCTGTTTGATGCCGCCGTCGCCGCCAACGTGATCTTTGTGCCGGGCAAGGCCTTCTATGCCGACAACGCGAACCTGCATTCGATGCGCCTGTCGTTTGCCGCGCCCGATGTGGCGCAGATTGAGCAGGCGGTTGACAGGCTGGCTGCAGCATTTGATAAAGCCGGCTAATCACTATCCAACCCATGGCAGCCTAGCTCGTCGGTTTTTCAGCCAACGGGCTCTTTTCTTATGACTTGGGCTCTGTCGCTGTCTGCGCCGTACTGCTGCTTTTGGAAGATATTGCTTTGACCGGGTATGGTCCATTCAGGGGATTGCCGCAAACCTACCGAACACAATGGGTCTGCCCTGGACACGATGCGGTGCAAGACCTCTGTCTAAACGGGAGAAATCAGAAGGGATCTTCTGCTTGTCAGCCCGTCCTCTTCTCTTCTGGAGAGACTGGCTGCTGCACTATTTCTACCTCGCTTGCTAACGCAGCTTCTGATAGCTACACCCAGGGCTACGGCAACAATGCGGCGTTGATGACTAAAGGGCTTCTGTTCAGTAGGCGGCTCTGCGAGCTGAGTAGCTTGGTGCCCATTGGGGGAGTTGCCACGACCAGCAGTTTCTAGCCGATCAACCTTCAGGCGCCGGTGAATACGGCGGAGGCACTGGTGTCCTATACCAGCCGCTCGGATGCGGCGTTGTTCTATGGATCGGCCAGCATTGGGGCCACCCGCTATGAGAGCGCGAAATTGCTCAAAACCAAGATGACGCTGCCATCCGTAGTACACATTCACTAGATGGGCTCCCCGCAAGCGCTGAACGATTTGGCCAGTGGGATTTTGCGGCTCTGTTCGGAGCACGTCGTCACCCTTGCGCGCGTTACCGCCAACTTGGGCCCCCCCAAGCAGAGGGCAGCTGGCATAGGCTATGCCATCGTCAACGGGACTATCGCCTAATAGCAAAGCGTGTATTGGGGCACGAGAACCGGTATGTAGCTGCGACGCACTGCGCTGGTCACGACGAGTCCAGGTTTGTAGTGAGAGGCTGGCAGGGCGGATGGAGCGCTGGGGTGGTGGTCCTCACAGCCCTGCAAGCGAGCCTTCAAAGTTCAGAGCCTGTCTCAAGGCACCTTTTGACGCAAAGGTATGCGATAGGTTGCGGAACCCCCAGGATTGCTCCGGTGTGGCTCCTTGCCTTCAAAAATCAGGCTATGCGTGGCGGCTAGCCATTGCATGGCTTGCAAGGTGTAAGGATTGTGCAGCTCGGTAGGGGATGCTTGTACCCAAGCCTGCATGTCCTGGGCAGGAATGCTTTTGTGCATCGCAAGGTATTGCAGCATGACCAAACGGCGGTAGCCGTCCAAGTCGTGGACGCGTTGAAAAGAGCTTTGATAGTGATCAGAGTTCATAGCAACCATGCATGTCCCAAAGTAGTTGCGCAGCCGAAGTGGACGGGCGCAGTGATAGCGGTCAGCCGATACCCGATGGTATGTCTTGAAGGCTGCCTCTAACGCATTGGCGGGCAAATGTGCCATGGCTTTGATTTGGTCCAGATGCTCCAGCGAGGCATTCAAGGTGGCGATTGGTAGAACGCCGAGGCGTGAGAGGTTGTCATGCAGCTTTTCTTGCCAGCTGTCGTATTGCCCCTTTTGCGATACCAATGGGAGCATTCCGACAATCAACTGTTGCTCTCCCTGCAGCGCGGAGTCTAGATTTGGGCCGGGCTGCAAGATGAGCTCCCGGATTCTTGAAGAGACGATGGGTGATATGTGGGCATTCGTATGCCTCATTGCCTGGCTGAGCCAGCGTAACTCTGCGCTTTGCATTTCCAGCACCACCATGGCTTCTAACAAACTGCTGGCGGTGTTGCCCATGCGTGCTCGCAGTCTGCTGGTGATTTCCATCGTATCCAAAGCTACCTGCGCAGACAGCGGCCATTCCAGAGTAGCTTTCGCCAACATCAGCGCATGGACGCTGCGCAGCTGAGAGTAGGAAGGGAGTGGATTGAAAATATCGTAAGGAAGGTTGATGAACTGCGGAGCCGTTGCTGCCGCTTCATAGCGAACGAGCAATGGGCGATATGTTTGCACCAACGTAAGGACCTGATTTCTATTTGCCAGTGTCCAACTAAAGCAGTCTTTGTCGGCCTTCCAGGAGCAGTCAAGAGTCAGTGGAGAAACCCCGTCTTCGCCTGTGGAGGTTGCCCAAGCCATGATCGCATCGAAGCTTTGCGGCGCCTCCTTGGCCTGGTGACGTGCTTCCTGCGACTTCGCCAGGGATTGGCGCGCAAACGTCTCAGCGCTGCTAATAGGATTGCCGCTATCAGTGGGTGCATTTAAACCCACGATGATCAGATAGCCATTGCCCTCCTGCATGGCGTCAGTCGGCGGCATCTGTAGCACTTGGCGGGCCGTTTCGCTGAGAGGATCGTCATGCCAATTCGCCACTAAAAGCGCAGTCAAGACGCCCGCCCCCAATACGAACAATAGTAGGGCCAAATAGCGCACAGCCATGAAAGTTTGACGCATGAAGGTCATGGATGTGTAATGGAAGTATGCAATGTGAGTGAATTCCTCAATCTAACATGAGCGATGCATCTGGTACGAAACAGACGCCGCTGAGTGACGAGGTTGCCAGGCGCCGCGGTCAACCTCGTCTGCGTCATCAGAAGTCGTAACGCATGCCCACATTCACGCTGCGCGGCGCTCCCCAGGTGTAGTACAGGCCAATGGCGCTGAAGTTGTTCACACCCGCTTTGTAGTGCTTGTCCAGCGCGTTGTTGATGTTCAGGCTGAAGGACAGCTGCTTGTCGACCTGGTAGCGGGCCATCAGGTCCAGCACCGCGTAGCTGCTTTGTTCCAGGGTAGCAGCGCTGTTGCTGACGGAGGTCTTGTCCTGCCAGCGGGTGGAGGCACCGACGGTCAGGCCGCGCAGTGCGCCTTCGTCAAAGCGGTAGGTGCTGCCCAGCTTGAACTGGTACTCGGGGTACTGGCTGGTGTTGCTCAGCGAGCTGTTTTGCCGCACCAGGCTGCCCTGGGCCTGCCAGCCGCGTGCCAGCTCGCCCGACAGCTCCAGCTCCCAGCCGTGGCGGGTGGCAGAGGCGACGGAGCGGTAGGCGGTGTCGCCACCAGGGGTGAGGCCACCGGTTTCCTCGGCGGTGTTCTTGGTCTTGATCCAGTAGTGGCTGATGCTGGCGTTGAGGCGCTTGTCAAAGAACTCGCCCTTGATGCCGACCTCATAGGTGTTGCCTTCTTCGGGCTTGAGGGTGCGGCCCTGTTCGTCCTGCGAGGTCTGCGGCTGGAAGATGCTGGCGTAGCTGGCGTAGGCCGACATGTTCGGGTGGAAGTCATAGACCAGACCGGCGTAGGGCGTGTAGACCGCGCTCTCGTTCATGTCGTAGTTCCACCAGTAGGGGGTGGTGTCGCGCTCTTCGAACTTGGTCACGCGCAAGCCGGCAATCAGCTGCAGCGGATCGCTGAGCTGAAAGCGGCCTGCCGCATAGGCATAGCGCTGCTTTTGGCTGAAGCGGTTGTCGCCATAGGTCCAGCTGCTGGTGTCGGGCTCGGGCAGGTAGGCGCCGCCCTGGTCGTAGCTGGTGCCCAGGCCATCGAGCGGCAGCAGGGTCAGCGCGTTCAACGGCAGCTTGACGCTGCTCTGGAAGCGCGAGATACCGATGCCGGCGAGCAGTTCGTGCTGGCGGCCCAGCAGGCTGAATGGGCCCTTGATGTCCAGGTTCAGGGTCCAGTTGTCGTTGCGCATGTCGGTCCAGCGGCCGTAGTTGACCCGGTCCTGGTCGTAGAGGTAGCCGGCAAACATGTCATCCATGCGCACCTGCTGGTGCGAGAACTTGAGGCTGGTGGACCAGCCATTGCCCAGGCGCTGCTCCAGGCTGCCGAAGAGGTTGAGCGAGTCCTGGTCATAGCCGCCCCAGGGCGCACCGGTGTTGAACGAACGCGGCCGGTCGGGCGTTTTGACACCGGCACGGGTGTAGCCCTGGATGGGTTGGGTGGTGCCGATGCCGTTGGCCGCACGCTGGCGGTAGGTAAAGCCGACATTCAACAAGGTGTCCGGGCTGAGGTCCGCTTCCAGGGTGCCGAACAGCATCTTGCTTCTGCTGTCTTCATGGTCGCGAAAGCTGCCCGCATCGGTGGCCGAGGCCACCAGGCGGCCGCGCAGCGTGCCTGCCTCGTTGAGCGGGCCGCCGATATCGGCCTGTGCGCGGTAGCTGTCCCAGCTGCCGGCGCTGGCCTGCACGCTGGCCTGGAAGGTCCGTGTGGGGCGCTTGCGCACCATGTTGACGGTGGCGCCGTATTCGCCCTTGCCAACCACCAGGCCCGACGAGCCCTTGAGCACATCGATATGGTCAATCTCGGCCATGTCGTCGAGCGAGAACAAGGTGCTGGTCAGGTAGTACCAGCCGCTGCGCACTTGGGCCATGCCATCGGTCTGCAGGTTGACCGAGGTGCCGCGTGCCTGGAAATCGGTGGCATTGCCCTGGCGGTAGGTGCCGATGCCCGGGGTCTGCTCCATCACATCGGTCAGGGTGTCGAGCTTGAAGTCGTCCATGCGCTGGCGCGTCATCACGCTGACCGACTGCGGGGTTTCGCGCAGGCTCAGGCTCAAGCCCGTGGCGGTGGCGCTGGGGCCGCGCTGGGTGTAGCTGCCCGTGCCTTCGGTGGCGCCATCGCGCTGGGCATCGGCCGTCACGGTGACGGTCGCCAGGGTCGCGCCTTCTTCCCCGACCGAGGCGGCCTTGATCACCACGGCCTGGCCTTCGACCGTGGCCACCAGGCCGGTGCCGGCCAGCAAGCGGTCCAGCGCCTGGTTGGGCGTCAAGGTGCCGACGATGGCAGGGGCCCGCTTGCCGGCGACCAGGCCTTGCTGGGCAATGAGCTGGATGCGCGTTTGCCGCGCCCAATCATTGAGCGCCTCTGCCAGCGGCTGGGCCTGGATGCTGAAGGCCAGCGGCGTGGTCGGCAGCGCGGCGCTTTGCGCATGGGCTGCTACGGAGCCCAAGGCCAGGGCCATGGCCAAAGCCAGCGGAGCGGGGCGCAGAAGGGGGTACGACATGGAGGTCCTCAAAGTAGTCAATGCAAATCATTCCTACTGAGGTAGACGCACGAGTTGCGAGAAATACGGTAGTGAGCGCGAAAAAAATATTAAAAATTTTCTGGGGCTTGGCGACGTCAACGCAGCGCGCGTATTTCCAGTCCGCCCGCCACCTGCTGCAGCCGCACCGGCAGCGCATGGGGCAGCACCTTGCGCAAGGTCTGGGTATCGCTAGGGTCAAAGGTGCCGCTCAGGCGCAGCGCGGCCACGGCCGGGTCGCTGATCGTCAGGCCCGTGCTGCCGTAGCGCTCAAACTCGGCCAGCGCCTGCGCAAGCGGCGTGTTGACAAAGCTGATGCGGTGCTCGCGCCAGGCGGCAATGCCTTCGGCGGCGACGGGCTGGATGGGGCGCAGGCTGCCTTCGGGGTTGGCGCTGATCTGCTGGCCGGCCACCAAGGTCTGGGCTTCGGCGATCTGCGCCAGCGCGGGGCCGGGCGCGCCATCGCGGCGTACCACGCGCACCTTGCCTTCTTCGACGGCCACGCGCACGCCATCGCTGCCAGCCAGGCCCGGCGTGTAGCGCACCGAAAACCGGGTGCCCACCACGGTGATGCCGACCGGGCCGCTCAGCACATGGAAAGGCCGCTGCGGACCGGCCTGCACGCTGAACACGGCCTGGCCCTCGTGCAGCAGCACTTCGCGGCGGTCGCGGTAGTAGGCCACCTCCAGCCGCGTGGCGGTATCGAGGCGCAGCTCGCTGCCATCGGGCAGCTGTACCTGCAGCTGCTGGCCGCGCTGCGAGGCATAGGCCTGCTTGAACACAGGTTGCGCCTTCCAGTGCTGCCAGGCCAGCAGGCCCGTGCCGCCGGTCATCACGACCGCAGCGGCCATGCCCAGCGAGGGCAACAGCCAGCGGCGGCGCAAGGCTGACAGGGCTGCGGCAGGCGCAGGCGCTGTTGCGGCCGGGCGCGGCGCGGGTGCAGCAGCGGCCGTGGTGCTTGGCTGCGCCTTGTCATGCGCCAGGTTGCGGCGCAGCTGGGCGATGGCATCGGCGGGCACGGCATCGATCGCGCGCCAGTGCTGCTCCCACTGCACATAGGCGGCGCGGTGCGCGGCATCGGCCGCCAGCCACTGCTGCAAGGCCTGCTCGTCCGCCGTGCTCCAGCTCTCGCGCTGGCGCCGGACAAACCAGTCCAGCACCTGCAGGCGCAGGCCGGCGGTGTTGTCTGGTGGCAGGGGCGATGCGTTCATCTCGTGGTCAATTCTGGAGTCGGAGGCGGGCATGGGCTGCTCAAGACTTGGCGCGTCTGGTGCGGGCGCGTCCGTGGCGGGCATGCGCCACGCCATCGAGCCGGTCCTGGCAACGCCAGCAGGCCTCCATTGCGATTTGCAGCTGCATCTCGACCGTGCGGGTGGAGATGCCCATGTGCTCGGCGATCTGGGCATAGCTCAGGCCGTCGAACTTGTAGAGCATAAAGGCTTCGCGGCAGCGCGGGGGCAATTGGTCGATGGTGGCGACCAGGGCCGCCAGACCTTCGCGCGAGGCCAGGATGGTCTCGGGCTCCAGGGTGCGCGGGCCCGGCAGGTGCTCCAGTGCCGGCTCATCGCCGGCTGCGGGCGCTGCGGTCTCCAACTCGGCGCGAATGCTGCTGCGCCGGTGCTGGTCGATGACCAGGTTGCGGGCGGTGCGGTAGAGCAGCGCGCGCGGGTCTTGCACGGCCTCGCCGGTCTGCTGGGCCGCCAGCACGCGGGCATAGCTCTCCTGGGCCAGATCGGCCGCCGTGTCGCGGTCCTGTACCGATCGGGACAGAAAGTTCAGCAGTTCGCGGTAGTAGCGCTCAAACACCAGGCGGCCGTTGCAAAAAGGAGAAGAGGGGACTTCGCAACCGGTGGACGCCGTCGCCGTGGCCAGGGACGCAGCCCTGCCATATACGCAAATGGGAATTGTTATCATTATCGCTGATTGCTGGCCCCGTTTCACCAATGCCGCTGGGCTTGGAGGGAGAAGGCGCGCGCTTGCCCCAAGGCTGGATTTGCGCTTCCAGCCACATGCAGACCTTCCGCTGGCACTGCTTGCTGCGCGGGTGATGGCGCCTGGCAGATCGGCGCATGCGCCGATGGATCGCCCCTTCATGGCTGGCCAGCCTTGCGCATTTCCGCACAAGCCCAGAACGCTAGGTTCGCGCCAGGCCAGCCCCGCCCCGCCTCGCCCCGTGGCCAGACTGAAGGGCCGGCAGAAGTCTATGCCTAGTGTTTTTACCAGTGCGTAAAACTTTAATCGGGCATTTAATGGTTCCCTAAGTGCTGCGGCAACAGCAGCACAGGACAGATAAAACACCCACGATGAGGGCCTGATGAACCCTCCCTGGTTGGTGCAGCTTTGGCGGTGAATGGGATGGC
This sequence comes from Comamonas sp. MYb21, assembly GCF_037479395.1. Taxonomy (NCBI): domain Bacteria; kingdom Pseudomonadati; phylum Pseudomonadota; class Betaproteobacteria; order Burkholderiales; family Comamonadaceae; genus Comamonas; species Comamonas sp. MYb21. The sequence goes on from NZ_JBBGZC010000002.1 coordinate 139,444, forward strand.
GCGGCCATGCCATTTGCCGGACCCGTTGTAGATGCAGTGGCGCGGTCGCAGGCGGCATGGTGATGGAGCCGTTCGCACTCGCGCTGGTAACCCAGTCGAGGAGGATGAGTCATGAACGGACCCACAGGATGCGGTGTGCGCGCAGGACGGCTTGGCGCGCAACAATATGCCGATAACTTTTCAGATGCGCACCCGCCGCTGACATGGGCGCAGGCATCGATCGAGGCCGAGCGCTGTTACTACTGCTACGACGCGCCCTGCGCCACGGCCTGCCCCACCAGCATCGATGTGCCCAGCTTCATTGCCCGCATTGCGCAGGACAACATCCGGGGCGCGGCCAAGACCATTCTCGAATCGAACCCGCTGGGCGGCATGTGCGCCCGGGTGTGCCCGACCGAGGTGCTGTGCGAGCAGGCCTGCGTGCGCAACACCAATGAGGACAAGCCGGTGGAGATTGGCGCGCTGCAGCGCTATGCCACCGACCGCTTCATGGCAGCGGGCGGCGCGCCGCTGTTCCAACGCGCCGAGCCCACCGGCAAGAAGGTGGCCGTTGTGGGCGCAGGCCCGGCCGGGCTCGCCTGCGCGCACCTGCTGGCCTTGCAGGGCCATGATGTCAGCCTGCTCGATGCCAAGCCCAAGCTCGGCGGCTTGAACGAGTACGGCCTGGCCAGCTACAAGACCACCGATGATTTTGCACAGCGTGAAATTGACTGGCTGCTGTCGGTGGGTGGCATTGCCCCGCGCAACAACCAGCGGCTGGGCCGCGACTTTACCCTGGACAGCCTGTTGGCCAGCCATGATGCGGTGTTTCTGGGCCTGGGCCTGGCAGGGGTCAATGACCTGGGCATTGCCGAGCCCGCCGCACAGGGCCTGCGCAATGCGGTCGATTTCATTGCCGATATCCGCCAGGCGCCTGACAAATCCACGGTGCCGGTAGGCCGGCGTGTGGTGGTGATTGGCGGCGGCATGACGGCCGTGGACGCGGCCGTCCAAGCTCGCCTGCTGGGTGCCCAGGAAGTCACCATCGTCTACCGGCGTGGCCAGGATGCGATGTCGGCCTCCGCAGTGGAGCAGCAATGGGCGCAGACCCATGGCGTGACGATCCGGCTGTGGGCGGCGCCGCAGGAGCTGCTGGTGGACAACGGTGCCGTCAGCGGCATCCGCCTGGCGGCCACGCAGCAGGTGGATGGCAAGCTGCAAACCACCGGCGAGACCGAGGTGCTGGCGGCCGACATGGTGCTCAAGGCCATCGGCCAGAGCTATATCGCCGAGCCCGCCGGCGCACGTATCGCCCTCAAGGCCGGGCGGATCGAGACGGACGAAGACGGCCAGACCAGCCTGGAGCGGGTCTGGGCGGGGGGCGACTGCCGCTGGGGCGGCCGAGACCTGACGGTGGAAGCCGTGGAGCACGGCAAACGCGCCGCAGCGGCCATGCACCGCATGTTGATGCGCGAAGTGGGTGTCAGCGCCTAAGCGCACGCCCAGCCCTTTATCCACCGAACCAAGGAGTCGCCATGGCCGATATTCGCAGCAATTTTCTGGGCATCCGCAGCCCTAACCCTTTCTGGCTGGCCTCTGCGCCGCCGACCGACAAGGAGATCAATGTCACCCGCGCCTACGAGGCGGGCTGGGGCGGTGTGGTCTGGAAGACGCTGGGCGAGGACCCGCATGTGGTCAACGTCAACGGACCGCGTTACTCCACCTTGATGTCGCAGGACCGGCGCGTCATGGGCCTGAACAATATCGAGCTGATCACCGACCGTCCCTTGCAGATCAACCTGGAGGAGATGACCCGGGTGAAGCGGGCCTGGCCCGACCGCGCGCTGATCGCCTCGCTGATGGTGCCCTGCGTCGAAGAGAGCTGGAAGCGCATCCTGCCGATGGTGGAGGACACGGGCGCCGATGGCATTGAGCTGAACTTTGGCTGCCCGCACGGCATGAGCGAGCGCGGCATGGGCGCTGCCGTGGGCCAGGTGCCCGAGTACATCCAGATGGTCACCGAATGGTGCAAGCACTACAGCCGGCTGCCGGTGATTGTGAAGCTCACGCCCAACATCACCGATGTGCGCTTTCCGGCGCGCGCGGCCAAGGCGGGCGGGGCGGATGCGGTGTCGCTGATCAACACCATCAACTCGGTGATGGGCGTGAACCTGGACACCTTGGTGATGCACCCCAGCACCGATGGCAAGGGCTCGCACGGCGGCTACTGCGGCCCGGCAGTCAAGCCGATTGCGCAGAACATGGTGGCCGAGATCGCCCGTGATCCGCAAACCGCTGGCCTGCCGATCTCCGGCATTGGCGGCATCACCACCTGGAAGGATGCGGCCGAATACATTGCGCTGGGCTGCGGCACGGTGCAGGTCTGCACCGCTGCGATGGTCTATGGCTTCAAGATCGTGCAGGACATGTGTGATGGCCTGTCGCACTACATGGACGCGCATGGCTTCAAGACCATCGAGGACTTCCAGGGCCGCGCCGTGCCCACCGTCAGGGACTGGAAGGACCTGAACCTCAACCACATCGACAAGGCCGTGATCGACCAGGACAGCTGCATCCAGTGCGGGCGCTGCCATGTGGTTTGCGAAGACACCTCGCACCAGGCCATCTTCTACCAAAAGGGTGAGGCCGGTGAGCGCCGCTTTGAGGTGAACGAGGCCGAATGCGTGGGCTGCAACCTTTGCGTGTCGATCTGCCCGGTGCCCGACACGATCTCGATGCGCAGTCTGCAGCCCGGCGAGGTGGATGCGCGCACCGGCAAGACCGTCACCGGCGAGTACGCGAACTGGACCACCCACCCCAACAACCCGTCACGGGTGGCCGCGCAGATCTCCCCTTGAGCGGCGAGCGCGCCGTCCCTTGCGGTGGCGCGCTTTTTGCATGACCCGATGTGCTACAGGATGGAAACCAAGACTTTGGATTTGGACGCTTAGAACCTATCGATAACACCTCTCAAGGAGTGAGCAATGTCCCATGACGCGCAAGCAAGGGGTGCCGCCGGCAGCGAAGCCGGTGGCCTTTGGAACGACGACCTCGCACCCACGCAAGCCTCGCAGCGAACGTGGACCTGGTACCACTTCACGGCGTTGTGGATAGGCATGGTGATGTGCATTCCGGCCTACACCTTGGCTGCCAGTCTGGTTGAAGGCGGCATGTCGGCGTTCCAGGCGGTCATGACCGTGTTTCTGGCCAATCTGATTGTGCTGGTGCCGATGCTGCTGATCGGGCATGCGGGCGCCAAATACGGCATCCCCTATGCGGTGCTGGCCCGTGCCTCCTTCGGCACCCGGGGCGCCAAGCTGCCTGCCGTGCTGCGCGCGCTGGTGGCCTGCGGCTGGTATGGCATCCAGACCTGGTTTGGTGGCCTGATGATCTACACCTTGCTCGGCGTGATCCTGGGCCATCCGCTCGAGAGCGAGAAGATCTCCTGGCTGGGCATCAATGTGGCGCAGCTGGTCTGCTTCCTGGTCTTCTGGGCCATCCAGTTCTACTTTGTGGTGCATGGCATCGAGTCCATCCGCAAGCTCGAGACCTATACGGCGCCGGCCAAGATCGTGATCTGCTTTGTGCTGCTGTGGTGGGTGTATGACAAGGCGGGCGGCTTTGGCCCGATCCTGAGCAAGCCGTCGGCCTTTGCAGCCGGCGAAGCGAAGGCCGGTCAGTTCTGGGGCACCTTCTGGCCGTCGCTCACAGCCATGATTGGTTTTTGGGCCACATTGGCGCTGAATATTCCCGACTTCACCCGCTTTGCCCGCTCGCAGCGGGACCAGATCGTGGGCCAGGCCATCGGCTTGCCGGTGCCCATGGGCCTGCTGGCGGCCCTGGCGGTGATCGTCACCTCGGCCACCGTGGTCATCTATGGCAAGGCGCTGTGGGACCCCGTGGATGTGGCCGCGCGCATGACCGGCGCTGCGGTGCTCATCGCCCTCATCGTGCTGCTGGTCGATACGGTGAGCGTCAATCTGGCCGCCAACCTGGTGGGCCCCGCCTACGACTTTTCTGCGCTGAACCCCAAGCGCATCAGCTACCGCACCGGCGGCTACATCACCGTGGCGATTGCGATTTTGATGATGCCCTGGAAGATTCTGGAGTCCACCCAGGGCTATATCTTCACCTGGCTGATCGGCTACTCGGCGTTGCTCGGCCCGATCGCGGGGATCCTGATGGTCGACTACTTCCTGATCCGCCGCACCCAGCTCGATGTGGACGAGCTCTACCGCGAGGGCGGCAAATACAGCTATTCCGGCGGCTGGAACTGGGTGGCTGTTGCCGCATTTGCCTGCGGCGTGGCGCCCAATATTCCGGGCTTTCTCAATGCCGCGTTTCCTGCCAGCTTCCCCGATGTGGGAGCGATCTTCAAGGACCTGTATGCCTATGCCTGGTTTATCGGCCTGTTCATTGCCGGTGTGGTCTACCGCATCGGCATGGCCAGCCATGTGGCGGCTTCGCAGGCCATGCTGCGGCGCGCTTGAGCGCAGCTGCCGCCGTTTTTGTGATCTGAACCAAGGAGAGACATGATGAGCACAGCCTGCCACCCCCTTCTGATCCGTGGTGGTACCGTCGTGAATGCGGACCGTGAAGAGCGCGCCGATGTGCTGCTGGTGGACGGCAAGATCGTGGCCGTCGGTGAGGGGGCTGCGGCCCAGGCGCCGGCTGGCACCGAAACGCTGGATGCCAGTGGCCAGTATGTGATGCCCGGCGGTATCGATCCGCACACCCATATGCAGCTGCCCTTCATGGGCACGGTCACGGCTGACGACTTCTTCACTGGCACCGCCGCTGGCCTCGCCGGTGGCACCACCAGCATCATCGACTTTGTGATTCCCGCGCCGCAGGAGCCGCTGATGGACGCCTACCGCAAGTGGCGCGGCTGGGCCGAGAAGTCGGCGGCCGACTACTCCTTCCACGTGGCGGTGACCTGGTGGAGTGAGCAGGTGCGCGAGGACATGGGCCGGCTGGTGCGCGACGAAGGCATCAACAGCTTCAAGCACTTCATGGCCTACAAGAACGCCATCATGTGCGACGACGAAACCCTGGTCAACAGCTTCCGGCGCGCGCTGGAGCTGGGTGCCATGCCCACCGTGCATGCCGAAAACGGCGAGCTGGTCTACCTGCTGCAGCAGGAGGTGGCGCGCATGGGCATCACCGGCCCGGAAGGCCATCCGCTGTCGCGCCCGCCGATGGTGGAGGCCGAGGCCGCCAACCGGGCGATTGCGATTGCCGATGTGCTGGGCGTACCCATCTATGTGGTGCATGTGAGCTGCATTGAGGCGGCCGACGCCATTGCCCGTGCCCGGGCGCGCGGCCAGCGCGTCTACGGCGAAGTGCTGGCCGGCCATTTGACGATTGACGACAGCGTCTACCGCCATCCTGATTACGCGACGGCCGCCGCCTATGTGATGAGCCCGCCGTTCCGCCCCAAGGAGCACCAGGAGGCGCTGTGGCGCGGCCTGCAGGCCGGGCACCTGCACACCACGGCGACGGACCACTGCACCTTCTGCGCCGAGCAAAAGGCCGTGGGCAAGGACAATTTTGCCAAGACGCCCAATGGCACTGGTGGCGTTGAAGAGCGCATGGCCGTGGTCTGGGATGCCGGGGTGAACACCGGGCGCCTGACGCCCAGCGAGTTTGTCGCGATCACCTCGGCCAACACGGCCAAGCTCTTCAATGTCTATCCACGCAAGGGCTTTGTCGGCGTGGGCGCCGATGCCGACGTGGTGCTCTGGGATCCGAAGGCGACCAAGACCTTGTCGGCCAAGACCCAGCACTCCAAGGGCGATTTCAACATCTTTGAAGGCCGGCAGGTGACGGGCCTGCCCAGCCACACCATCAGCCGGGGCCGGCTGGTGTATGCCAATGGCGAGCTGCGGGCCGAGAAGGGTGCGGGCCAGTATTTCAAGCGGCCGGCCTTCGGCCCCAACTTCCAGGCGGTGCAAAGGCGGGCGCAAGAGACGGCGCCGACGGCCGTGGCCCGCGCGCAATGAAACAAGGAGACCAAGCATGGACACGAAAGTGAAGACCGATACCAGCCAGCTGCGCATCAATGGCGACCGGCTCTGGGCATCGCTGATGGAGCTGGCCCAGATTGGTGCCACCGCCAAAGGGGGCGTGTGCCGCCTGGCCCTGACCGACCTGGACCGCCAGGGGCGCGACCTGGTGACACGCTGGGCCAAGGAGGCGGGCATGACGGTCACCATCGACAAGATCGGCAATGGCTTTATGCGCCGCCCGGGCCGCAACAACAGCCTGCCGCCGATCATGACCGGCAGCCATATCGACACCCAGCCGACGGGTGGCAAGTTTGATGGCAACTATGGGGTGCTCGCCGGCATCGAGGTGGTGCGCACGCTCAATGACCATGGCATCGAGACCGAGGCGCCCATCGAGGTCGCGTTCTGGACCAACGAGGAGGGCTCGCGCTTTGTGCCGGTGATGATGGGCTCGGGCGTGTTTGCCAAGGCCTTCAGCCTGGAGCATGCCTATGCCGCCAAGGATACCGACGGCAAAACCGTGCAGGACGAGCTTGCGCGCATCGGCTATATCGGCCCGCAGGAGCCCGGTGACCACCCGATCGGCTACTACTTTGAAACCCATATCGAGCAGGGCCCGGTGCTGGAGGACCATGACAAGACGATTGGCGTGGTCACCGGTGTGCTGGGCATCCGCTGGTATGACTGCACCGTCACCGGCATGGAGGCGCATGCCGGCCCCACGCCGATGGCGCTGCGCAAGGATGCCTTGCAGGTTGCCACCCAGGTGATGCAGGAAGTGGTGGCCTGCGCGCACCGCCACCCGCCGCACGGGCGCGGCACGGTGGGCATGGTGCATGTGCACCCCAACAGCCGCAATGTGATTCCGGGCGAGGTGAAATTCAGCATCGACCTGCGCAATGCCACCGATGCCGACTGCGAGTCCATGGACCAGGACATCCGCGCGGTGGCCGCGCGCATCAGCGACGAGACCGGCCTGCCGATCAAGATCGATCTGGTGTCCAGCTACACCGCCCAGCCCTTCAACGCCGATTGCATCGATGCCGTGCGGCGCGGCGCGCAGATGCTGGGTTACTCGCACATGGATGCCGTCTCCGGCGCCGGCCATGATGCCGTCTATATGGCGCGCCTGGCGCCTGCGGGCATGATCTTCATCCCCTGCAAGGATGGCATCTCGCACAACGAGATTGAAGATGCCAAGCCCGAGCACATCACCGCAGGCTGCAATGTGCTGCTGCATGCGATGCTGGAGCGCGCCGGCCGCTGAGTCGGTGCGGATGGACTGGCTGAGCCAGAGACGATAAAAAACCCGGCCACCTTGACGGTGCCGGGTTTTTTGGTGTCTGGCACCAAGCCCGCAAGCTTGCTTGCAGGCTTGATGGTGCGCTATGACAGCCGGGGCAATTACATGCCCATGCCGCCCATACCACCCATGCCGCCCATGTCGGGCATCGCAGGTGCTGCGTCAGCCTTGGGGGCTTCAGCAATCATGCACTCGGTGGTCAGCAGCAGCGAAGCCACGGACGCAGCGTTTTGCAGCGCGGTGCGGGTCACCTTCGTTGGGTCCAGGATACCCATTTCCAGCATGTCGCCGTAGGTGTCGTTGGCCGCATTGAAGCCGAAGTTGCCCGTGCCCTTGAGCACGGCATCGACCACCACCGATGGCTCGCCACCGGCGTTGGCCACGATTTCGCGCAGAGGCGCTTCGATGGCCTTCATCACCAGCTTGATACCAGCGTCTTGCTCGGCGTTGCCGGTAGCCAGCGCGCCCACGGATTGCTTGGCGCGCAGCAGAGCCACGCCACCACCGGCCACGATGCCTTCTTCCACAGCAGCGCGGGTAGCGTGCAGGGCGTCTTCCACGCGGGCCTTCTTTTCCTTCATTTCGACTTCGGTGGCAGCGCCCACCTTGATCACGGCAACACCGCCGGCCAGCTTGGCCACGCGCTCTTGCAGCTTTTCACGGTCGTAGTCGGAAGTGGCTTCTTCGATCTGAGCGCGGATTTGCTTCACGCGGGCTTCGATTTCAGCAGCTTGGCCAGCACCGTCGATGATGGTGGTGTTTTCCTTGCCGATTTCGACGCGTTGGGCTTGGCCCAGGTCTTCCAGGGTCACCTTTTCCAGCGACAGGCCCACTTCTTCAGCGATCACCTTGCCGCCGGTCAGGATGGCGATGTCTTCCAGCATGGCCTTGCGGCGGTCGCCGAAGCCTGGAGCCTTCACAGCCACAACCTTCAGGATGCCACGGATGGTGTTGACCACCAGGGTAGCGAGTGCTTCGCCTTCGACGTCTTCTGCAATGATCAGCAGAGGACGGCCGGCCTTGGCCACGGCTTCGAGCGTAGGCAGCAGGTCACGGATGTTGCTGATCTTCTTGTCGAACAGCAGCACGAAGGGGTTGTCCAGAATCGCGGCTTGCTTTTCTGGGTTGTTGATGAAGTAGGGCGACAGGTAGCCACGGTCGAACTGCATGCCTTCAACGACGTCGAGTTCGTTGTCCAGCGACTTGCCTTCTTCCACGGTGATCACGCCTTCCTTGCCGACCTTGTCCATCGCGTCAGCAATGATCTTGCCCACGGATTCGTCGGAGTTGGCGGAGATCGAACCGACTTGGGCGATTTCCTTGGAGGTGGTGGTGGCCTTGGATTGCTTCTTGAGCTCTTCCACCAGGGCGGCGACAGCCTTGTCGATACCGCGCTTCAGGTCCATCGGGTTCAGGCCAGCGGCCACGTACTTGGAGCCTTCGCGCACGATGGCTTGGGCCAGCACGGTAGCGGTCGTGGTGCCGTCACCAGCGATGTCGTTGGTCTTGGAGGCCACTTCCTTCACGAGCTGGGCGCCCATGTTCTGCAGCTTGTCCTTGAGTTCCACTTCCTTGGCCACGGACACACCGTCCTTGGTCACGGTAGGGGCGCCGAACGAACGCTCGAGCACCACGTTACGGCCCTTAGGGCCCAGGGTCACCTTGACGGCGTTAGCCAGAATGTTCACGCCTTCAACCATGCGTGCACGTGCTTCACCGCCGAATACTACGTCTTTTGCTGCCATTTTTGGCTCCTAAAATCTGAATCAATGGGGCTGCTGGAGCGCATCTTGCGCAAGGGTCAGCAGCTATGAAAACTGGGAGAGTTTGCCCGGTCAGGGCATCGAGCGCGCTGCAGCCATTCGCAGCAGCGCCACTGCATTACTTCTCTACGACAGCGAACAGGTCTTCTTCTTTCATGACCAGCAGTTCGTTGCCGTCCACCTTGACCGATTGGCCGGAGTACTTGCCGAACAGCACGCGGTCGCCGACCTTCACGCCCAGGGTGATGGACTCGCCCTTGTCGTTCTTCTTGCCTGGGCCAACGGCCAGCACTTCGCCTTGGTCTGGCTTTTCAGCAGCGTTGTCGGGGATGTAGATGCCCGAAGCGGTCTTGGTTTCGTTTTCCAGACGCTTAACGATCACGCGATCGTGCAGAGGACGCAGGTTCATAACAACTCCTTCAATATCAATACCAGGTTTTGATGAAAGATGGCCCGGCAGATGCCGCGCCAAATACGCAAAAATTTCTGAGAAGTGGTGGTTTTAGCACTCTACCCCTTCGAGTGCTAATAATAAGGTCATTTGATGACAGTTCAAGACTGCGGGGGCTAAAAAATCCAGGGGGCTGTGCTGTCGGATCGCGATCCCTCAGCACTGGATTTGCGCAAGCATCGATGGATGCTTGGAATGTTGCTATCAAATTTGGATATGTACAGGCAAATGCGACATGCAGCACGGGGGACAAGCGCTGCACCAGGGGCCGCAGGTCCTTGTTCAATCGGGCAGTTCGATCTTGAGCGTGGCCGACAGCATCTGCACCAGCAAGGCCTCGGCCTGGGCGAAGTCACCTGCGTCCAGTGCGGCCTTGTTCTGCAGCAGCGCAAACTGGGTTTGCTGGTCGACATAGCCTTGGGTGATGGCCCAGATGCTGAACATCAGGTGCTGGAAATTGACCGGCGCGATCCGGCCTTGCCCGGCCCAATGCGCAAACGCTGCCACATTGGCTGCCAGCAACGGTGCGATGCGCTCGCGCACCGCAGAGGCGGCAAACGGCGCGCCGGCAATCATCTCCTTGGTGAACAGCTGGCTGCCATAAGGGCGGGTGCGCGCAAACTCGAATTTCTCGCGGATGTACTGGCGGATCTGCTGGGCCGGCTCGCCGTCCTTGGACAGGCCTGTCATATGGCCCAGCCAGTCATCGATCACCGAGGCCAGCACCGCCTGGTACAGCGCCTCTTTGCTGGGGTAGTAGTACAGCAGGTTGTGGCGGCTAAAGCCTGCGTCCTGCGCGATCTGCTCCAGCGGTGCACCTTCAAAACCCAGCAATGCGAAATGCCGCTCTGCCGAGCCCAGGATCATGTCAATCTTGCGCAGACGGGCCGCACTGGGTTTGCGTGCCATCGCGGCAGTGGCTGCATGCGCGCTGGCTGGCGGTGTGGGAAGGGCATCATTCATGAGCCCGTATTGTCTGGCATTTGGGAGGCCTTGTAGCCAGACATGAAAAGCGCCGCACGACAGACAAGAAAAAAGGCAACGCATCGCGTTGCCTTGGTGACCAAGCGGTGCCTTGCGGCACCCGGGCAGGTTGCCCGGCTTGGTGGTCTTATTGTGGGCGGCTGTTGGTGGGGAAAGGCCAAGCAGCATTGGTGCTGAGCACGGTCTTGACAGGCTCTGCAGCAGCAGGCGCAGCAGCCGCTGGGGCCTTGGCAGGAGCGGCAGCCTTCTTGGCGGGAGCAGCCTTCTTCGCAGGTGCTGGAGCCTTGGCAGCAGCAGGGGCCTTGGCAGGAGCAGCGGCCTTCTTGGCGGGTGCTGGAGCCTTGGCAGGAGCGGCAGCCTTCTTGGCTGGAGCAGCGGCCTTCTTGGCTGGAGCAGCAGCCTTCTTAGCTGGAGCAGCAGCCTTCTTAGCAGGAGCGGCAGCCTTCTTCGCAGGAGCGGCAGCCTTCTTCGCAGGAGCAGCGGCCTTCTTAGCTGGAGCGGCAGCCTTCTTGGCAGGAGCTGCAGCCTTCTTGGCTGGAGCAGCGGCCTTCTTGGCAGGAGCTGTAGCCTTCTTAGCTGGAGCGGCCTTCTTGGCAGGAGCTGCAGCCTTCTTGGCAGGAGCAGCAGCCTTCTTAGCTGGAGCGGCAGCCTTCTTCGCAGGAGCAGCAGCCTTCTTCGCAGGAGCAGCAGCCTTCTTCGCAGGAGCAGCAGCCTTCTTCGCAGGAGCAGCGGCCTTCTTGGCGGGAGCAGCAGCCTTCTTGGCAGGAGCTGCGGCCTTCTTCGCAGGAGCGGCAGCCTTCTTCACGGCAGTCTTGGCAGCTGCGGTGGATTTGGTTGCGGGCTTGGAGGCGGCCTTCTTGGCGGCTGGCTTAGCAGCGGCCTTTTTGGCGACGGCCTTGGCAGCAGGCTTTGCAGCTGCCTTGGTGGCGGCTGGCTTGGCAGCGGCCTTGGGCTTTGCAGCTGCCTTGGGGGCGGCTGCCTTGGTTGCAACTGCCTTCTTGGCAGTTGCCTTGGTGTCAGCAGTTTTCTTGCTTGCTTTGGACGTTGCCATGCTCTTCTCCTTCGGGTCAATTTAGAAAGCAGACTTCATGCCTGATTGAATTCGACACGAAGTTTTGATAGCAAACTGAATTGTGCATCAGCTGCTAGCAACTGGCATAGTGCAAACCTCAATAAAGACGCCAAATTTCACAGTTTTCTCTCAGGAAAACCACATTCTGACGGGGTTTGCACATCAAGGTCGGCGTCAATCCCAGGAAAGCGCGCCACCGGACTGGTATTCGATGACCCGTGTCTCGAAGAAATTTCGCTCCTTTTTCAGGTCGATCATCTCGCTCATCCACGGGAAAGGGTTGTCCTCGTTGGGGTACAAAGCTTCAAGGCCGATCTGCGTTGCGCGGCGGTTGGCGATGTAGCGCAGGTAGCCTTTGAACATCGATGCGTTCATGCCCAGCACACCTCTGGGCATCGTGTCTTCGGCATATTGGTATTCAAGTTCGACTGCTTGAATAAACAAGGCCTTGATCTCGTCCTTGAACGCGGCGGTCCACAGCTGCGGGTTCTCCAGCTTGAGCTGGTTGATCAGGTCGATGCCGAAGTTGCAGTGCATGGACTCGTCGCGCAGGATGTACTGGTACTGCTCGGCTGCGCCCGTCATCTTGTTCTGGCGGCCCAGCGCCAGGATCTGCGTGAAGCCGACATAGAAGAACAGACCCTCCATCAGGCAGGCAAAAACGATCAGGCTCTTGAGCAAGGTCTGGTCGGTCTGCGGCGTGCCGGTCTGAAAGTGGGGGTCCATGATCGCCTCGATGAAGGGGATCAGAAACGCATCCTTGTTGCGGATCGAGGGGACCTCGTTGTAGGCGTTGAAGATCTCGGCCTCATCCAGGCCCAGCGACTCCACGATGTACTGGTAGGCATGCGTGTGGATGGCTTCCTCAAAGGCCTGGCGCAGCAGAAACTGGCGGCACTCCGGCGCAGTGATATGGCGGTAGGTGCCCAACACAATATTGTTGGCTGCCAGCGAATCGGCGGTGACGAAAAAGCCCAGGTTGCGCTTGACGATGCGGCGCTCGTCCTCGGTCAGGCCATGGGGCGATTTCCACAGCGCGATGTCGCGCGTCATGTTGACCTCTTGGGGCATCCAGTGGTTGGCGCAGGTGGCCAGGTATTTCTCCCAGGCCCATTTGTATTTGAAAGGCACCAGCTGGTTGACATCGGTCTTGGCGTTGATGATGCGCTTGTCGGCGGCATGGACGCGCTTGAATGTGGCGGCTGGGGATGCGGCAGGCGATGCAGAGGGCGAGGCCGCCGTGGTGGCCGGCGCGGCTGGTGTGGCCAGCGCGTCCATCGAATCTTCTTCAAAGCTCAGCATGGATGAATGCTCCTGATAGGGGGCCGCAGTTGCGGCCAAGTTCAGACGGTCAGCGAGGTCTACTGGCAGGCTTCGCAGCCGGGGTCATCGATGGCGCAAAAGCGGATGTCGGTGCCGGGCGCGGCGGACTGCGATGCAGCAGCGGCGGCGTTGGCGACAGCCTGGGCAACGGGCGAGGCATGGCTGCTGGGCACGGCATTGAGCACGCGGCTTTGGATGGTGGATTTCTCGGCCTGCGTGGCGCTGGTGGTGCGCAGGTAGTAGGTGGTCTTGAGGCCGCGCACCCAGGCAAGCTTGTAGGCGTCGTCGAGCTTCTTGCCCGAGGCCCCTGCCATATAGATATTGAGGCTTTGCGCCTGGTCTATCCATTTCTGGCGCCGCGAGGCCGCTTCCACCAGCCAGACCGGATCGACTTCAAAGGCCGTGGCATACAGCGCCTTGAGTGCATGGGGCACGCGGTCGATGGGGCGCAGCGAGCCATCGAAATGCTTGAGGTCCATGACCATCACATCGTCCCACAGGCCCAGCGCTTTGAGGTCGCGCACCAGGTACTGGTTGATCACGGTGAACTCGCCCGAGAGGTTGGACTTGACCGAGAGGTTGCCAAACGAGGGCTCGATCGAGGCATCGACACCGACGATATTGGAGATCGTGGCCGTGGGCGCAATGGCCACGCAGTTGGAGTTGCGCATGCCGTCCTGCGCGATCTTGCGGCGCAGTGCCTCCCAGTCCAGCTGCATGCTGCGGTCGACCTGCACATAGCCGGCCTGGCCGCGCGCCTGGGCAAGCAGGTCCAGCGTGTCCAGCGGCAAAATGCCTTGGCTCCAGAGCGAGCCGGGGTAGCTGCTGTAGACACCGCGCTCGCGCGCCAGCTCGGTCGATGCCCAGTAGGCGTAGTAGCAGACCGCCTCCATCGAGGTATCGGCAAACTGCAGGGCCGCATCGCTGGCGTAGGGAATGTGCAATTGGTAGAGACTGTCCTGGAAGGCCATGATGCCCAGGCCCACCGGGCGGTGGCGCAGGTTGGAGTCGCGTGCCTTGCCCACCGCGTAGTAGTTGATGTCGATGACGTTGTCGAGCATGCGCATGGCCGTCGTGATGGTGCGCTTGAGCTTGTCATGGTCGAGCGCCAGGCCGCCTTGGCCGTCGTCTTTCAGGTGGCGTGCCAGGTTGACCGAGCCCAGGTTGCAGACGGCGGTTTCCGTGTCGCTGGTGTTGAGCGTGATCTCGGTGCAGAGGTTGGACGAGTGCACGACGCCGGCATGCTGCTGTGGGGAGCGCAGGTTGCAGGCATCCTTGAAGGTGATCCAGGGGTGGCCGGTCTCGAACAGCATCGATAGCATCTTGCGCCACAGATCGACCGCGGGCACGGTCTTGCTCAGCGCCAGCTCGCCGGTCGCGGCCCGGGCCTCGTAGGCGGTATAGGCCCGTTCAAAGTCCTGGCCAAAGCGGTCATGCAGATCGGGCACATCGGAGGGGGAGAACAAGGTCCACAGGCCTTTTTCCATGACCCGTTGCATGAACAGATCGGGGATCCAGTGGGCGGTGTTCATGTCATGGGTGCGGCGGCGGTCATCGCCGGTGTTCTTGCGCAGCTCCAGAAATTCCTCGATGTCCAGGTGCCAGGTCTCCAGGTAGGCGCAGACGGCGCCCTTGCGCTTGCCGCCCTGGTTGACCGCCACGGCCGTGTCGTTGACCACTTTGAGAAAAGGCACCACGCCTTGCGACTGGCCATTGGTGCCCTTGATGCGGGCGCCCATCGCACGCACGGGGGTCCAGTCATTGCCCAGGCCACCGGCGAACTTGGACAGCAGCGCGTTTTCGCGGATCGCATCGTAGATGCCGCCCAGGTCATCGGCCACGGTGGTCAGGTAGCAGGACGACAGCTGCGAGCGCAGGGTGCCGCTGTTGAACAGGGTGGGTGTGGACGACATGAAGTCAAAGGACGAGAGCAGGTCATAGAACGCGATGGCCCTTGCATTGCGGTCGTCCTCCTTCAGCGCCAGGCCCATGGCCACGCGCATGAAGAAGGCCTGGGGCAGCTCGATGCGCTGCTGGCCTACATGCAGAAAATAGCGGTCATACAGCGTCTGCAGACCCAGGTAGTCAAACTGCAGGTCGCGCTCGGGCTGGAGGGCGGCAGCCAGGCGCGGCAGGTCAAAGTCCAGCATCTCGGGGGCGAGCAGTTCATGTTCCACCCCTTGCGCGACAAAGCCGGGGAAGCTGCTGCGGTAGGCCGCGCCCATGTCGGCACTGCTGACGTCCTGGCCCATCACCTCGCGCGTGATGGTGTGCAGCAGCAGGCGCGCGGTGACAAAGCTGTAGTCCGGGTCTTTTTCGATCAAGGTGCGGGCGGCGAGGATGGAGGCCTTGAACACCTCGTCCATGTGGACGCCGTCATAGAGGTTGCGCAGGGTTTCGCTCAGGATGGGCGCGGGGTCGACATCCTGGCCCAGGCCCTGGCAGGCTGCGGCAATGCGGTCATGGAGCTTTTTGACATCGAGCAGCACCTGCTGACCCCGGTCCTGCACATGCAAGCTGGCATGGGCGGGCGTGTGCTGGGCCTGGAGCTGGGCGCGCTCCTGGTTGCGGCGCTCGCGGTACAGCACATAGGCACGTGCCACCTCATGGTTGCCGCCGCGCATCAGACCGAGCTCGACCTGGTCCTGCACATCTTCGATATGGAAGGTGCCGCCGCCCGGGCGCGAGCGCATCAGCGCACGCACCACCGTGTGGGTCAGGTTCTCGACCACTTCGCGCACGCTGGCGGATGCCGAGCCCTGGCTGCCATGCACGGCCAGAAAGGCTTTCATGATGGCGGTGGTGATCTTGGGGGGCTCGAAAGGGACGACTGCTCCGTTGCGCCGCATGATCTGGTAGTCCGGCAGTACGGTAAATCCATCCAGGGTGCGCGAGCTGGCGGCCGGGGCGGACCGATGCTCGGAAAGCGAAGCAGCGCTCATGATGTCCTCTCTGTGGTGCGTGAAAAGCCGGAGAAACAGCGCTGGGCATACCGGTACCACTGAGCCGCCGGCAACCACCTCACACTACATGTAGTGTTTTATTAAGCGCTGGACACTACCTGTAGTGTATGGCGCATTGCAGGCTTTGTGTGTAGTGCTGATGACCATGCTGCGCAGCAAAACGGCGGCAACTGCGCATGGCGTGGTGGTTTGCGCCTGCAAACCACCGCTGTGTGTGTGTTTCTGCGCCATCTGCGTTGCAGAGCCTGCGTAAAACATAGGCATTGCATCTGAAAAAATTTTTTTCAAATGTGGAAAATTGCCGTGTTTTTTGTGGCGTACATGCCTTTCATTGCATGCGAATGAAAGGGGATGCCGGGCAGATGCAGGCGGCTTTGAACAGGTTCTTAGAGGCTTGGGCTATAGCCCGATTTAGAGGCCGAGCGATGCGGGAAACATCGATCGCGGCCAGGCCAGATCCTGCTGCAGCTGGGGCCAGAGAAAGCCGGGACCCGGGTCGTTCTTGCGGCCCGGCGCAATGTGCTCATGGCCGGCAATATAGGCGATCGCATACTGCGCGCGGATCTGCTGGCACAGCTGCACCAGGCTCTCGTACTGGGCGGGCTCGAAAGTCTCGCCCTCCAGGCCTTCGAGCTCGATGCCGATGGAGTCGTCATTGCAGCGCGGCCTGCCGCGCCAGAACGATTGGCCGGCATGCCAGGCGCGCTGGTCGGCGCTGACAAACTGCCACACCAGGCCTTGGCGCGTGATGAAGAAATGCGAGGACACCTGCAGGCCCCGGATGCTCTGGAAATAGGGGTGGGCATCCCAGTCGAGCTGGTTGGTAAAGAGGCGCTGCACATCCCCCGTGCCGTAGATGCCCGGCGGCAGGCTGATCGAGTGGACGACCACCAGATCGGTGCATGCCCCCTCAGGCCGGGGGCCGAAATTGGGCGAGGGGCAGTGCGTGGCCGTGCGCAGCCAGCCGTCTTGCCAGAGCGCTGCCTGCGGCGCGCTGGTGGCGTGCATATTGGCATGAGGCGCAGCGTGGGGGTGCGCGCCAGGCGGTGTCTCGGGCAGGTCGTGGGGCATGGCGGCGGGCCCTAGGGCTGCATCCCATCGCTGGGGTCATGGATCTGCAGCCGCTCCATGCGGTAGCGGATCTGGCGCAGGCTGATGCCCAGGCGGTTGGCCGCAGCGGTGCGGTTAAAGCCAAACTCCTGCAGCGCACGCACGAGGATGTCGCGCTCGATGCCATCGAGCCAGGCCTGTAGATCGGCGGGCAGATCCTGTGGCGGCGCAAAGCCGTGGAGGCGCTGAGGCGCGACGGCTGCGGCCTGTGGCGCGGGCGTGGGCTGCCCATAGGCAGGCGCCGGCTCTGCTGCCTGGCTCTGCGCGGGCGAGGGACGCGTGGCATCGGCCCGGGCCGGCTCCACATCGAGAAGAGCGCCATCGCTCAAGGCGACCGAGCGCAGCAACAGGTTTTCCAGCTCGCGCACATTGCCCGGCAGCGCGTGGCCCGCCAAGGTGTGCAGCGCCTGGGCGCTGAGCTGGGGTACCGGCTGGCCGCTCTCGCTGGCGATGCGCTCGAGCAGCGCCTGGCACAGCGCGGGCACATCTTCGCGGCGCTCGCGCAGCGGCGGGATGAAGATGTCAATGACGTTGAGCCGGTAGTACAAGTCCTGGCGAAAGCGCCCGGTCTGCACATCGGCCGCCAGATCGCGGTGGGTGGCGCTGACGATGCGCACATCGACCGCTTCTTCCTGTTGCGAGCCCAGGGGCCGCACCTTGCGCTCCTGGATCGCACGCAAGAGCTTGGCCTGCATCGACAGCGGCAGCTCGCCGATTTCATCGAGGAAGAGGGTGCCACCATGGGCGGCCTGGAAAAAGCCTTCACGGTCCTGGTTCGCGCCGGTGTAGGCACCTTTGCGGGCACCAAAGAACTCCGCTTCGAGCAGGTTCTCGGGGATGGCGCCGCAGTTGACGGCCACCATCGGCCCGCTGGCCCGCTGGCTGTTGCGGTGCAAGGACTGGGCCACCAGCTCCTTGCCGGTGCCCGATTCGCCGCGCACCAGAATGGGCGCCATGCTGCCGGCCACCTTGGCAATGCGCTCGCGCACCTGCTGCATCACAAGGGACGGGCCGATCAATTCGCGCTGGGCCGGGAGGGCTGACCGCGCGGGCGTGCCCGGCTGCGGCGCCGCTTGAGACGCGGGCTGCGCCAGGGCCAGCGCAGCGGCATCCTGCAGCCCCTGGCTGGCAGAGGCCACCACCTGGCGAAACTGCTTGAGGTCCACTGGCTTGGTCAGGTAGTCAAACGCGCCTTCGCGCAGGGCCGCGACGGCATTGTCGGCCGAGCCATAGGCGGTCATGACGATGGCGCGCTCGCTGCGGCCCTGGCTGCGCAGGTCCTGCAGCAGCTCCATGCCCAGGCCATCGGGCAGGCGCATGTCGGTGATCAGGATCTCGAAGCGGCGCTGCTGCAGCTGGGCGCGGGCTTCCTGCACCGAGCCGGCCGTGTAGACCCGGTAGCCTTCGCGCAGCAAGGTCAGCTCATAAAGGGTTCTGAGGTCGGGCTCATCGTCCACGACCAGAACAGTGGTGTTTTCAAAACTCATGCCTGGTGGATCAAATCAGTCTGCTGGGGATGCGCGGGGCTGGCGGCCCTGCGAAACTGCACAATAAAGGCATTGCCCTGTGCCAGCTCGGGCAGCGCTGTGCTCTGCCTTTCGTAGCGGATCATAGCGCCATGGCGGGTGCACAGCTCGCGGCAGATGTACAGGCCCAGGCCGCTCGATCGGCTCTCGGACGAGAAGAAGGGCTCGAACAGGTGCTTTTCAATGGTCGGCTCGATGGGCGCGCCGTCGCTCCAGACCACCAAGGTGGTGGTGCCCGTGAGGCTGCTGTGGGTGCTGACGCGCAAGGAGTCTGCACAGTCCCGGCGGTAGCGCTGGCCGTTGTTGAGCAGGTTGTAGAGCAGCTGGCGCAGGTGCCCGGTGTCAAAGGCCACCAGGCTGTCCTCGGCACTGAGCGACAGCGCCACGGTGTGGGCGGCAGGGGCCAGTGCCATCCAGTCATGGCAGATGTGCAGCACGCTGTCATTGAGGGCAATGGAGTCGCCATCGCCGGGCTGGATCTGGTTATGCACGCGGGCAATGTCCAGGATATCTTCGGCAATGCGGCCCAGGCGCTGGGCATTTTGCTCGACCATATAGGTCAGGCGCTTCTGGCCCGGGTCGGTCAGCTCCTCATCGAGCAGCGCATTGGCCTGGGTGATGGCCGTCAGCGGGTTGCGGATTTCATGGGCGACAGCTGCGGACATGCGCCCCATCGCCGCCATTTTCTCGGTGCGCAGCCGCGCCTCTATCTCGCGCAGGTCATGCAAGAACACCAGGCACAGCGGGTCATTGTCATGGCTGCCAATGGTGCCGAAGGTGGGCAGCGGGTGGGTCAGCCAGGTGCGCACATGCAGGCCGATGGGGGCCATCTGCGGCGCGGTCAGTGCCAGGTCTTGCGAGAAGGGCTTTTGCTCGGCAAAGGTCTGGGTGACCTGCTCGACCACACCGCGCCAGGCGGGCAACTGCGCCAGCGCCAGCGGCAGGTGGGGGTGGCCCAGCAAGGTCATGGCAGCCGGGTTGGCAATACGCACCTGCAAGGCCTGGTCGGCCACCAGCACGCCATCGGGCAGGTTCTGCAGGATGAGCGCATTGATCTGCTCTTGCTGGTTGGCCGCAGCGGCATTGCGCAGGCCCTGCAAGGTCTCGCGCTCCACCCGCGAGGCGAGCAGCCGCACAAGAATGCCCACCAGAAAATAGGCCGCCCCGGCGAGCCCCGCTTGCACCGTGTTCTGCGTGCCATCGGGGTCAAACACCGACAGGCGAAAGCTCAGCGACTCGACAATCAGGAAGATCGTGATGTAGGCGCAGCTGCCCAAGGTCACCAGCCAGCCGCCCAGGGTGCCGGCAAACAGCACCGCCAGGCCGAACATCGGCGTCAAGGTGTAGGTACCGGTTTTGGTCACCTCCAGCAGCGAGATCAGCAGCAGATCCATGCCGATCGTGGGCAGCCAGGCATAGACGCGGCGCTGCGGTGGCGGCTGGTGGCTGAGCGCGGCATACAGCATCGCCGAGATGCCATAGGCGCCCAGCAGCGCCAGCTGCGACAGCAAAGGGCCCGATTGCGCCGGCGTGATGGCCATGGCGCCCAGCGCCAGCAGCAGGGCCACAAAGACGCGGGCCACCAGGTAGCCGCGCCACAGGCGCTTGAAGGGGGTTTCCATCAACGCCAGCGCGGCCATCGTGGCGATGCCCAAAGCCTAGCGCTGGCCAGGCGGCAGCGCCTGGGCGAGATGGGCTTGCGAGCAGTAATGTGCGCCCTGGTAGCCGATGGCATCGGACTGTGGCAGGTGCACGCCGCAGTGCGCGCAGTGCACCATGGGCTCGGGTTTGGCCAGGCCTTTTTTGGGCGGTGGCGGCGGCGCGTTCTTGACCCGTTGGCTGCGCCACATGTGCCAGCCCACGGCCAGCACCAGCAATACCAGCAAATACTTCATGGCAGCTCAGTGTTTCAAGATGACTTCAAGGACAAAGCGCGAGCCCACATAGGCCAGCAGCAGCAAGGTGGCGCCCACATAGAGCATGTTGACGGCGCGCTGCCCGCGCCAGCCAAAGCGCTTGCGGCCCACCAGCAGCACGGCAAAGGTCAACCAGGCCAGCATCGAGAACACCGACTTGTGGTTCCAGACCCAGGCCTTGCCGTACAGCGCCTCGCC
This sequence comes from Comamonas sp. MYb21, assembly GCF_037479395.1. Lineage (NCBI taxonomy): Bacteria > Pseudomonadati > Pseudomonadota > Betaproteobacteria > Burkholderiales > Comamonadaceae > Comamonas > Comamonas sp. MYb21. The sequence goes on from NZ_JBBGZC010000002.1 coordinate 160,040, forward strand.
AAACCACCAGCCGGCCAGCAAGGTCGCGGACAGCAGTATGAAGCCGGCCGTGACAAAGCGGAAGGTCAGGCGCTCCAGGGCCAGCAGCGGCAGACCGCCGTCGTGGCTGCCATCCTGGCGCATCTGGCGCTCGGCCCGGGTCATCAGTGCAGCATGCACGACGGCGGCGGCAAACAGGCCATAGGAGGCAATGCCCAGCGCCAGGTGCAGCGGCAGCCAGGGCGAGGCATTCACATGCAAAGGGCTGCCGGGGTAGACGCCGGCCAGCAGGACCGCGATGCAGCCCATGGCCGACAGCGGCCAGCGCGAGCGCAGCTGCGGGTAGAGCTGCTGCTCGACCACATACACCGTCAGCACCAGCCAGGCGGTGACGGACAGCGCCGGCGCAAAGCCGAAATGGGGCGTGTCACCCACCAGGCTCCAGCCGATGGCCGCCAGGTGCAAGGCCCAGGCCGCGCGCAAGCCCAGCCGTGCGCTGGGCTCCTGCAGGCGTCGGGCCGCAAGTGCGGGGATGGCGTAGGCAATGGCTGCAGCAATGGCCAGCGCCCAGCCGATGGGGCTGGTGCTGGCTGCGGCAAAGGCGGGAGAGAGCATGCCCGCTATCATAGCTGCGGCGAAAGGCCTGTGTGCTCTGCGCGGGCGCTAGCGCCTTGCCATCTGCCGGCTATTGCCAGCGATCAACCGCAGAGCCTGCCCAGCGCGCGCTATATGCCGACGCTGGTCGCGCAGACCCGGTTGCGGCCGCTGGTCTTGGCCTCGTACAGCAGTTCATCGGCCCGGCGCAGGCAGTCCTCCAGGCCGTCGGTCTGGCCGCAGTGGATGGTCAGCACCCCGCAGCTCACCGTCAGCTCTGGCGCGGTGGTGGAGGCCGCATGGGCAATCGCCATCGTCTGCACTTCCTGGCGAAAGCGCTCCACCACGGCCACGGCATCGGCGTGGCCGGGCAGGATCAGCGCAAACTCCTCACCGCCAAAGCGGGCGGCCAGGTCATAAGGGCGGCGCGCATGGCGCGCCAGCGTACCGGCTACTTGCTTGAGCGCCTCATCGCCTTGCACATGGCCATAGTGGTCGTTGTACAGCTTGAAGTGGTCGATATCGATCAGCGCCAGGCCCAGCGGGTCGTTCCTGCGCAGGCACAGGCGCTGGCTGCGCCGCAGCATGTCATCAAAATGCCGGCGGTTGGCCAGGTTGGTCAGGCCATCGACCTGCGCGAGGCGCTGCAAGGCTTGGCGCTGCAGCGCCAGGTCGATCTGGTTGCGCACCCGCACACTCACCACTGCCGGGCGGATGGGTTTGGAGACATAGTCGGCCGCGCCCAGGCGCAGGCCATACTCCTCGGCCGCAGCATCGCTTTGGCCGGTGATGAAGATGATCGCAATGCCGGCCGTCGCCTCCTGCTTTCTCAACTGGGTCAGCACCTCATAGCCATTCATGCCGGGCATGCTGACATCGAGCAGCACCAGCAGCAGCCGGTGCGATTCGCGCGTGGCGATGGTCAGCGCACTGGGGCCGTCCTTGGCCAGCAGCACGCGGTACTGCTGGCCCAGCAGCTCGGCGAGCATGGAGCGGTTGACGCGCTCGTCATCCACAATCAGGATGGTGGGTTGGTCGTTATCGGGCTCAGCTTGCATGGTGCGATGGTAGGGGGTCTAGGTCTCAAGGGGGCTGGTAGCCAGAAGGTCAAGGCAGGATCTGTTCGAGCCGCTCGATCGCCGCCAGCGCGGCCTCGCCATCCAGGTCTTCCACATGCTGCAGGATCTGCTGGAGCAGCGGCGTCCAGCGCGCCGTGGGGCTGGCCAGGAGCATGCGTTCGAGCTCGCTGACGGCGGCATAGTCGCCATCGGCCACCAGGCGCTTGAGGTGCTTGAGGTCCTGGCGCAGGCTGGTGGCAGCGGGCGGGCTGGCCGCAGGCGCGGCGTCCAGCGCTGCGCTCGGCGGGGCCGGTGGATGCTGGCGCGTGGCCAGGCCTTGCAGCAGTGTCTGCAGCTGGGCGGCAAACTCGGAGGTCTCGGCATGCAGCAGGCGCTGGGGCTGCGCTGCGGGCGGCGGGGCCTGCGTCCACTCCCGGGCCTGGCTCTCGATGGTTTCGGCCGCCTGGACCAGGGCCGTGGCATCGAGGTAGCCCAGCGCCCCCTTGAGCGAATGGGCGAGCATCGACAGCGGCTCCCAGGATGACTGCTGCACATGCAGCACCAGGGTCTGGGGGGCGTCGGCAAAGTCGCGGTAGAAGCCGGCCAGCACCCGTTCGACCCGCTCGGCATTGCCATGGAAGCGCTGCAGCATCTTGGCGTGGTTGATGCCGGGCGTGGCTGCCACGCGGGCCTCGTCGCGCAGGAATTCGGACTCGGGTGCATCCGGCGTATCGGCGCCGTTGCCGGGGCCTGCGATCCATTCGCTCAGCGTTTCGTACAGCTTGCGCTCGTCAATGGGCTTGGTCAGGTGGGCGTTCATGCCCGCTTCTTCAATGGCGCTGCGGTCCTCGACGCGGGCCTGCGCGGTCAGCGCAATCACCGGCAGCTGCTGCAGATGGGGCAGCTGGCGCAGCGCGCGCGTGGCATCCAGCCCATCCATCTGCGGCATGTGCACATCCATCAGCACGGCGTCGTAGTGGTGGTGCTCGAGCATGCTGAGCGCCTCGGCGCCATTGGTGGCCAGGCTCACCTGCACGCCGACCAGGCTGAGGAAGTCGGCAGCCACCTCGCGGTTGAGGGCGTTGTCATCGACCACCAGAACATTCTTGCCATGCAGGTGGGGGTAGAGCTGGATCGGGTTGGTGTGCAGCGCCTGCGGCTGGCCCGGCGTGTCGGGCAGGGCGCGCCGCGAGAGGCCGCCGCCCTGCGACTGCAAGGCCTCCAAGATGGCATTGAACAGCACCGATTGGGTCACCGGCTTGATCAGCAGGCCTTGCAGGTGCAGCTCTTCAGCCTTGCGCATGACCTCGTCACGGCCGTAGGCGGTCACCATCAGCACCGCCGGGGTGGCCGAGAGGTGTTCTTCCTCGCGGATGCGGCGCGCCACCTCCAGCCCGTCCATGCCTGGCATGCGCCAGTCCATCAGCACCAGGCCATAGGGCGTGCCCACGCGGGAGGCGAGCTGCAGATCGGACAAGGCCTGCTCGCCCGAATCCACCGTGTCGGCGCGCATGCCAAAACCGCGCACCATCTCGGCCAGGATGTCGCGTGCGCTGGCGTTGTCGTCGACGATCAGCACGCGGTCCACCGGCGTGCCGTGGTAGCGGGCTGGTTTGGGCGCCTGCTGCAGCTGGGCGGGGTGCAGCTGCACCGAGAAGTAGAAGGTGCTGCCCAGCCCCGGGCTGCTCTCGACCTTGAGCTCGCCCCCCATCTGGCCCACCAGGCGCTGGCAGATGGCCAGGCCCAGGCCCGAGCCGCCATAGCGCCGCGTGGTCTGGCTGTCGGCCTGCGAGAAGGGGCGGAACAGCTGGCTCATCTGGGCCGGGCTCATGCCGATGCCCGTGTCCTTGACGGTGATCTCCAGCCCGATCTTGCCCGGGACCACGGGGCGGTTGCCGGCGGTCTCGGTGGTCTGGATGCTGATGACCACCTCACCCAAGTGGGTGAACTTGATGGCATTGCTCACCAGGTTGTTGAGCACCTGGCTCAGGCGCAGCGGGTCACCGCTCAGCTGCCGGGGCACATCGGGCGCGACCGAGTAGACCACCTCGATGCCTTTTTCCTCGGCGCGCAAGGTGGTGACGGCCGAGACGGTCTCGAGCACATCGTCGAGCGCGAACTCCACGTTCTCCAAGGTGAGCATGCCCGCCTCGATCTTGGAGAAATCCAGGATGTCATTGATCACCGACAGCAGTGCGTTGGCCGACAGCTCCACCTTCTCCAGGTAGTTGCGCTGCTTGGGCAGCAGCGGGGTCTGCTGGATCAGGCGCGTCATGCCGATGACGGTGTTCATCGGCGTGCGGATCTCGTGGCTCATCGTGGCCAGGAACTCGGACTTGGCGCGTTCGGCCGCTTCGGCCATTTCCTTGGCTTTTTGCAGCGCCAGCTCGGCCTCGCGCTCGCGCGTGATATCGAGCATGATGCCGTCCCAGATCGTGCCCGCTTCCTGGCGGCTGGGTGCCGAGCGGCAGCGCAGCCAGCGCAGGCTGCCATCGGGGCGGATGATGCGAAAGCTGCAGTCAAACAGGCTCAGGTGCTCCAGCGCCTCGCGCTGCTGCTGACGGTACATCGCCAGATCTGCCGGGTGGATGGTTTTGATATAGGCCGCGTTGTCGGCCATGATGGCCTGCGCGCTCACGCCGATGAGCTTTTCGATACCGGCGCTGATGTAACTCATGCGCAAGGTCGTGGCCGTGCCTTCGACGCGGTAGATCGCGCCACTGGGCAGGTTGTCGGCCAGTGCCTCCAGCCGCTGGCGCGCCTGTTCGCGCTCGGACAGATCCTGCAGCGTGCCGCTGAGGCTGACGATGCGGCCGCTGCTGTCATAGTCGGCCTGGCCCAGGATGCTGGCCGGGAACTGGCCGCCATCGGGCGTGTAATGGGTCACATCGAGCCGGTAGGGCTGGCCGGTCTGGGCGCATTGGGCAATGGCCGCGGCCACCTTGGCATAGTCCTGCGGCGGCATCATGTGGGCGATGTTGTCCTGGGTCAGCTTGGGCCCCTGCGGGTCCAGGCCATTCATCTCGTACATCATCTCCGAGGCCTCGATCTCACCGCTGGCCAGGTCCAGCGTCCAGCTGCCGATGCGCGAGAGCCGCTCGGCGCGGCGCAGCGAGTCATAGCTTTGGCGCAGCTGGTTTTCCGATTCGCGCATCTGCGTCGTGTCACGCGAAATGCCCAAGAGGCCGATGACCTCGCCATGCTCGTTGCGGTACTGGCTCTTGATGGACTGGAAGCTGAGCCGGCGCCCCTCGATCAGCGCATGTGACTCCGACACCACCGGCGTGCTGCTCCGGTAAACGGCGGCATCGTCGTCGGCAAAATTGTTGTGGCCCCCGAGGATTTCGGCATCGGTCTTGCCAATCAGTCCCCCGGGCGGCATCTGCGTGATGGCCTCGGCCGCGGGGTTGGCGAACACATAGCGGCCCTGGCGGTCTTTGACAAAGACGATGTCCGAGGTGCCGCGCATCACCGCATCGAGCAGGTGGGTGGAATGGCGCCACTGCTGGGTGCTTTTCTCGACCTGCTGCTCGAGCGCGGCATTGAGCAGCTGAATTTCCTGGTCGCGGCGCATGCGCTCGGTGATGTCGTGGGAGATGGTGAAAAAGCGCTTCTCGCCATCCACCAGCTGGCAGGTGATGTGCACCTCGACGGGAAAGCAGGAGCCGTCCTTGCGCTGGTGGGTGTTGGTGGCCACGGTGTGTTCACCGGGCTCCATTTTCTGCCACAGGGCCAGCAACTCCTCCTGTGTGTAGTCCAGCGCAAAATCGGCCACCGTCAGGGCCATCAGCTCTGCCAGGCTGTAGCCCATCTCCCGGTAGGCCTGGGTATTGACATCCAGGATCCGGCCTTGCGTATCGGTCACGAAGAAGGCGTCCGAGAAATGGTCTAGCAAGTGGCGATACGGCGTATCTGGCATCGGTGATCCTGGTCAAAGAAAGCGCCACCTCAGGGTGGCGGGCAGGGCTTTGGCATTGCAGCTGGCCATGCCAGCGGGGGCAGGCGCAGGCCGCAGCTGCATTGTCGCGGCTTCGGGCCTGCATGTGCGCAGCCTCAAAGGCTAAATTCGTTTGGCGCTTCACGGTCAAACATTTACCTATTGTAGGGAGCGGGCCATAGTTTCTTGCGCTCGCGGGCAGGCTGCCAGCCCTGGCCCCGCGTCAGTTTTGGGGTGAGCGGGTAGAATCAAAGGTTTGCAGGGCTGTGGCTTACAGCCCCTGGCGCCAGTCGTTTTTAGCCCGGGCTCCGGCCAGCGGCTACCGCTGGGCGCCCCCTTTGCCACGATTACTCAAGACTCCACCCTATGGCTTCCGCACTGACCGATAAACTCTCGCGCCTCGTCAAGGAAATGCGTGGCCAGGCCCGTATCACCGAATCCAATGTCCAGGACATGCTGCGTGAAGTGCGCATGGCCCTCTTGGAGGCGGATGTGGCCTTGCCCGTGGTGCGCGACTTCATTGCCCGCGTCAAGGAAAAAGCGCTGGGCCAGGAAGTGCTGGGCAGCCTCAAGCCGGGCCAGACCCTGGTGTCGATCGTCAACAAGGAACTGGCCGCCACGATGGGCGAGGGCGTGGCCGACATCAACCTGCAGGCCCAGCCGCCGGCGGTGATCCTGATGGCCGGCCTGCAAGGTGCCGGTAAGACGACCACCACGGCCAAGCTGGCCAAGCACCTGATCGAGCGGCGCAAGAAAAAGGTGCTGACCGTCTCGGGAGACGTCTACCGCCCCGCCGCTATCGAGCAGCTCAAGACCGTGACCCAGCAGGCGGGCGCGGAATGGTTCCCCAGCACGCCCGACCAAAAGCCGTTGGATATTGCCAACGCGGCGCTCGATTACGCCAAGAAGCACTACTTTGATGTGCTCCTGGTCGATACCGCCGGCCGCCTGGCCATCGACGAAGTGCTGATGACCGAAATCCAGCAATTGCATGCGGCCTTGAAGCCGGTCGAGACCTTGTTCGTCGTCGATGCGATGCAGGGCCAGGACGCGATCAATACCGCCAAGGCCTTCAAGGAGGCGCTGCCGCTCACCGGTATCGTGCTGACCAAGCTCGACGGTGACTCGCGCGGCGGTGCGGCGCTGTCGGTGCGCCAGATCACCGGCGCGCCCATCAAGTTCGCCGGTGTGTCCGAAAAGCTCGATGGCCTGGAAGTGTTCGACGCAGAGCGCCATGCGCAGCGCGTGCTGGGCATGGGCGATATCGTGGCCCTGGTCGAGCAGGTCTCCAAGGGCGTGGACATGGAGGCGGCCCAGAAGATGGCCGAGAAGATCAAGTCCGGCGACGGCTTTGATCTGAACGACTTCCTGGGCCAGCTCCAGCAGATGAAGCAGATGGGGGGCCTGTCGACCCTGATGGACAAGCTGCCCTCGGAGCTGGCGGGCAAGGCCGGCAAGGTCGATATGGACAAGGCCGAGCGCGAAGTGCGCCGCAAGGAAGGCATCATCTGCTCGATGACCCCCTATGAGCGCGCCAAGCCCGAATTCATCAAGGCCACGCGCAAGAAGCGCATTGCCGCTGGCGCTGGCGTGCAGGTGCAAGAGGTCAACCGCCTGCTCAACGAGTTTGGCCAGATGCAGCAGATGATGAAGAAGATGAAGGGCGGCGGCCTGATGAAGATGATGAAGAAGATGGGCGGCATGAAGGGCATGATGGGCGGCGGCATGCCCAAGCTGCCGTTCTAAGCACATACCGGCGTTATCGCGCCCCCACCAACAACGCCTGCATCAAGCAGGCGTTTTTGCATTCAGGCGCTGCGCTGTTACGACACCACAACCTGCGCCTCGCCCGCCTGCATCTGGCCGACGACGCAGGCATCGCCAAAGCCCTGGGATTTGAAGATGTCCAGCACCTGGCCAACAGCCTCCGGCGTGCAGGAGACCAGCAGGCCGCCAGAGGTCTGTGGGTCGGTCAGCAGGCTGCGCATCGCATCGGGCACTTTTGCGCCCATTGCCACATCGCTGCCGTAGGACGCCCAGTTGCGTCCCGAGGCGCCAGTCACCACGCCTTGCTGGGCAAGATCGAGGACGCCGGGCAGCAGTGGCAGCGCTTGGCTGTCGATCACGGCTGTGAGCTGCGCGCCGCGCGCCAGCTCCAGCGTGTGGCCCAGCAGGCCAAAGCCGGTGACATCGGTCAACGCATGCACATCGGCCAGCTGCGCCAGCGCGGCACCGGGCCGGTTGAGCTGGGTGGTGGTGCGCACCATGCTGGCGTAGTCACTGTCGCTGAGCAGGCCTTTCTTCAGCGCGGCCGATTGGATGCCGACGCCGATGGCCTTGCCCAGGATCAGCACATCGCCCGCCTGGGCATCGCGGTTGCGCTTGAGCTGCGCCGGGTTGACGATGCCGATACCGACCAGGCCATAGATGGGCTCGACCGAGTCGATCGAGTGGCCGCCGGCCAGCGGAATGCCGGCATCGCGGCAGACGGACTCGCCGCCTTCCAGAATCTTGGCAATGACATCATGGGGCAGCACATTGATCGGCATGCCGACAATGGCCAGCGCCATCAGCGGCGTGCCGCCCATCGCGTAGATGTCCGACAGCGCATTGGTCGCAGCAATGCGGCCAAAGTCATAGGGGTCATCGACGATGGGCATGAAGAAATCGGTGGTCGCGACAATCGCCTGCGTGTCGTTGATCTGGTAGACCGCCGCGTCATCCGCCGTCTCGGTGCCCACCAGCAGCTGCGCATAGAACTGCTTGGGCACCGCACTGCGGCTCATCAGATCGGCCAGCACCCCAGGGGCAATCTTGCAGCCGCAGCCGCCGCCATGCGACAGCGAGGTCAGGCGTGGCGAGGTGGGCAGGGGGGCGGTGGGGGCATTCATACGGGCATCCTCAGGGCTAACAGACTGGCGAGAAAAGCGGTGCCGCCCATGGCGGCCCACCATTATCGGCATTTGGCTGGCGGGCGTGCACCATGCTGCCTTGCGCGTGAGGGGCAAAGCGGCAGCAATCGCCGATGGGGCCAAAAGTGGCCGCGATGAATTCAATGCCATCTTGGCTGTGGCAACCAGACAGTTTAAAAGTGAGCATCGATAGTCGTCAGGGAAGCGCTGACCCGTGTCGCATCGGGTATGCTCTCAGATTTTTCTGCGAGATCCTATCGAGACGGGGATGCGAGAGAATAACTTTGACCTGCTGCGACTGATGGCGGCCCTGGGCGTTTTCTGGGCCCATGGCTCGCTCTTCTACGACCTGCAGATCACCCCATTTTTCAACAATACCTACAGCATGGGCTCGCTGTCGGTCTATGTCTTTTTCTTCATCAGCGGCTATCTCAATGTCCAAAGCTGGAGCCGAACGGCGCAATGGACTGCGTTTGGCATCAAACGGGCGCTGAGAATTTTCCCTGGGCTGCTGGCGGCAGCCTTCATATCCGTGTTTGTCATTGGTGGGCTCATGACGACGCTGGATCTGAAAAGCTTTCTGTCTTCGGGGCAGACCTGGGGGTTGTTTGTCAACTATGGAACTGGCCTTGCGACACTCAATGACCTCCCCGGGGTGTTTGCGCACAATCCAATTCAGAACGCGGTAAACGGCTCGCTGTGGACCATCAAGTACGAGGTCTTGATGTATGTGCTGCTGGTTTTATTCGGTATGACGCTAGGGCTCTCTCGCCGGATTCTTGTGCTAGTAGTGGCCGTGTCGGCCGCTGCTTTTCTGTTGGTGAAAATTCCCGCGCTGGATGACGGCGCGATCAGCTGGCGAGATTTCTGGCAATTCGCCACCATGTTCTTCGCTGGGGCTGCTTTTAACTACATCCCGGTAGACCGCAGGCTATGGTTGGTACTGCCTATGCTGCTGGGCTCTGTCATTGCCTGTACCGGGACCACGTTGGCGATCGTTCAGGGCGCTGTCTTCCTTTGCCTGCCCGGTGCCGTTTTTCTGCTTGCCTATTGGAAGCCTTTGACCCGCATTCGTCTGCGCCATGATCTGTCTTACGGCATCTACATTTATGCATTCCCGGTGCAGCAGGCCCTCACCGAGATCAGTCTAAGGCATGGGATTTCCAAGCCGATATACATGGTCTTGGCCCTGGTCATCGTGTTGATGCTGGCGCTGGCTTCCTGGGTGTTTATCGAACGCCCGGCCATCGCCTGGTCCCGGTCTCTGGTGCCGCCTACGCGTCGGTCCTCACATCCCCATGTAAAACCGTGAAATGATTAAACAGATACAAATACTCCGGCTGATGGCAGCCCTCTGGGTAGTAGTTTTTCATGGCGCAATACTCGGTATTTTTTCGGATGTGACACCTTGGGTGGCTGCTGTCATCAACTTTGGCTATGCGGGTGTGGATGTTTTCTTCGTCATCAGTGGCGTGATCATGGCGCATTCCACCAAAAATATGGGCCATGGGCCACGCACTGCCACTGCATTTTTGCTGGCTAGATTTTCAAGAATCTATACAGGCTGGTGGCCGGCCATGCTGCTCTACGTCATTTACTTAAAACTAACGCAGCAACTCGATCCCCACATTCAGCTGCAAGCATCTTTTTTTCTCTACTTTTCCGATCTTGCAGGCCTTGTCAGTATTGCCATCTGGTCACTGATGTTTGAGCTGTATTTCTACGTGGTCTTGTCGCTGGTCTTGTTGTTTCCGAAATGGCATCGCCAGCGCTTTATTAAAACTCTGTTTGCGGCACTCGTTGTGCTCAACCTCTACTTGTTGGCGCATCGCTCTGCCGCAGATGGAGGCATCGAGCAAAACTGGATTCAGCTCTTTTATATGGCTCCCCTTGTGGCAGAATTTTTCATGGGCTACTTCCTCTATCAGTACCTGCAACGTCCTTCGCGCGCATCATGGAAGTTGTGGGCCTTGCTGGCTGCAGCATGGATTGCCTTGATTGTCTATTTCATGCCCCATTTTGAAGATTATCCCTATGGTTTGGCCAATTTTCACTATTGGCCTGAGCGCGCAGTATTGATGGGCGGCGCCGCAATGGCGATCGTAGGCATGGCGTTGAAGCTGCCCTCTCCGCGAAGCCAGATCGCACTGGCGCTGGCAAAATTTGGTGATTATTCTTACGCCATCTATTTGCTGCATATCCTGGCATTCAGCATGATGCTGACGCTATTGCCTTGGCACAGCTGGAATAGCCAGGTGCAGCTTTGGATTGTCGTTGGTGTCCTCGTTGCATTGCTACTGGCGTCAGCTGCCTATTACCACTGGGTGGAGCGGCCGGTCTACATGTTTTGCCGCCAAAAAATCAACTACTGGTTGCACCCCACCGTCCCTGCCCAGCCTGTTCTTCAACCACTCTACAAAAATCAACAGCTGCGATAACGCATTCGCAAAGGGTCCTCTGCATAGCCCTCGCCAAGCGGGTTGGGTGCGGATGGGGATAAGACGCAAGGCGTCTTTTGACGGTGGAGCCGTGGGTTAACTATTGCGGAGGAATGCGTCCCTAAGGTGCATGAAGCCAGAAAGCTTGGCCTTGGATTTGAGACATTCCCGGTCAAGCATCAGGACTGGGAACCATGCGCTGCAGTGCTCAGAAGAGCGCTACCTGACTGAGCGCATACCACCTGTACAGAGACCGAGATGGCGGAAGACAGCTGGAGTCGAACCAACCCAGGAGTGGCTGACACCCCTCACCGGGTTTGAAGCCCGGCCGCGCCACCGGGCACGATTGCCTTCCCTGCAACACGTGCGTGTTGGGCAAGATGGCCGATTGTAGCGGCTCTGCGTGGCGCCTGCGGCTGGCGCTGCCGCAGACCCTTGGGTGGCTTAGGACGTAGCGCCTGCCTGCCAGCGCACACCCGGGCGCAGCACATGCGTATCGCGCACGCGGCGGGTGTAGCCTACGCGGTCAAAAAACTCCAGGATCTGGATGGCGCGCTTGCGGCCCAGGGCCGTGGCATCGCGGAAGGCATGGGCCTGCACTTCGCCGCGCTCGGCCTGCTGGGCAAGCTCTGCGGTGAGTGCCGCCAGCGCATCCATGGAGGGGGCGGCATAGAACAGGTCCTTGACCACCTGGAACACGAGGCCCTGGCGCGAGAGCTTTTTGAGCAGCTGGCGCACCAGCTCCTCCCCGGCGCCATGGTCGCGGGCCAGGTCGCGCACCCAGGGCGGGTCAAAGCGGCCTTCGGTGATCGCGGGCATCAAGCGCTGGGCGAGGGCCTGTTCGGCCTCGCTCAGCTGCACCTGGTGGCCGGGCAGGTGCAGCCAGGCGCCGCTGCTGGCGATCTGGCCGGCGGCGATCAGCGCATCGAGCAGGCCGTGGTAGAGGGCATCGTGGGGGCCATGCTGCAGCGCAGGCAGGGCCATGCGGCGCAGCCGGGCTGCGTTGATGCCGGGCTCGTCCGGGGCGACTTCATGAAAGCGGTGCAGCGCCTGCAGCAGCTGGTCTTGCAACGTATGCCAGGCCTGGCTGTCCACCAGCAGCGCATCGCCATCGGGCAGCGGCAGGTGGGTGCAGGTCTCGGCCACGGCCGGTGTCGCCGTGCCAGTCAGCCGTACCAGCTGTGAGCGGGCCAGGCCCAGCGGGGCCTCGGCCAGCAGCGGGCCGGTGTCGGCGGTGTCAATCCAGTGTGCCAGCGCAGCCAGGTAGGCCATGCGGCTGTCGCTGCGGCGCTTGCGGGCGGGGGCGTAGGGGTCGAGCACCATGGCACCGGCAATCGTGCGGTTGGCCTGGGCATTGCGCACGATGACGCGGTCACCGGGCAGCACCAGCGCCGGGGCATCCAGCACCAGCTGGGCCAGTGCTTCGGTGCCTGGGGCCAGGTCGCCATCTTGCAGCAAGGCGATATGGCCGGTGCAGCGCATGGTGCCCAGGTGCAGGTGCACGGCCGACCACTGCGCCAGCGGCGCTGCATCGGCGAGCAGGTGCAGGCGCACATCGATGCGCTGGGTGGTCTGGCGCAGGCGCGCGTCCATGATCCAGTCGCCGCGCGTGATGGCCTCCTTGGCGATGCCCGCCAGGTTCAGTGCGCAGCGCTGGCCGGCCAGGCCGTGTTCGCTCGCCTGGTTCTGCGCATGGATGCTGCGCACACGTACGGGCTCGCCGCTGGCCGAATGCACGAGGCTGTCGCCCACGGCCACCTGGCCATTGAAGACGGTGCCGGTGACCACCGTGCCCTGGCCGGGCAGGCTGAAGACCCGGTCCACCGCCAGGCGGAACAGCCCGCTGTTGGCGCGCTGGGGCATGGCCTGGGCCTGCTGGTGCAGGTGCTGGCGCAGCGCCCAGACGCCCGGGTCATCGGGCAGCGCCGCTGCGGTCTCAAAGATGGGCGCATCGGCCAGGTTGCTGCGGGCCAGGATGGCGGTGATCTCATCGCGCACCTCATCGATGCGGGCGCGCGGCACGCGGTCGACCTTGGTGAGCGCCACCGTGCCCTGGCGTATGCCCAGCAGCTGCAAAATCTCCAGATGCTCCAGCGTCTGGGGCATCACGCCGTCATCGGCGGCCACCACCAGCAGGGCATGGTCAATGCCCACGGCCCCGGCGGCCATGGTGTGCACAAATTTTTCATGGCCGGGCACATCGATGATGCCCAGCACATCGCCATTGGCCAGCGGGGTGTAGGCGTAGCCCAGCTCGATCGAGATGCCGCGCGCCTTTTCTTCCTTCAGCCGGTCGGTCTCCACGCCGGTGAGCGCGCGCACCAGGGTGGTCTTGCCATGGTCGATATGGCCTGCAGTGCCGATGATCATGCCTGGCCGTCCTTGCCGCTGCTGCCCAGCGCCAGCTGCTGCAGGTTGGCGGCAAAGGCGGCCTGGTCAGCGGCTTCGAGGCAGCGCAGATCCAGCCAGAGCGCATCGTCGCGCAGCCGGCCGATCACCGGGCGCGGCAGCTGGCGCAGCGCGGCCTCGAGCTGCTGCAACAGGCGCCCGGCGCGCTTGCGCTCTTGGGGGCGCACGACCAGGCCATGGCTGGGAAGGCTCTCGACGGGCAATGCACCGCTGCCGATCTGGCTGGTCATGGCGGCATGCTCCACCAAATAGTCCGGCCCCAGCAGGCTTTGCAGTGGTGCCTGCAGCGCGATCGCCTGCTGCTCCATGGCGGCAGCCGGACGGGTGAAGAGGCGCAAGGTGGTCAGGCGCTCGGCCAGTTTCTCGGGGTGCAGGTAGAGGCGCAACGTAGGTTCAAGCGCGGCCAGGGTGAGCTTGCCCACGCGCAGCGCACGCTTGAGCGGGTTCTTCTTGATCTGGGCGATCAAGGCCTTGCTGCCGACAATGATGCCGGCCTGCGGGCCGCCCAGCAGCTTGTCGCCGCTGAAGGTCACGACATCGGCGCCAGCCTCGATGGTCTCACGCACGGTCACCTCATAGGGCAGGCCCCAGTCGCGCATATCGACCAGGGTGCCGCTGCCCAGGTCCACGATCAAGGGCAGCTGGCGCGCATGGGCGATGCGGGCCACATCGGCCTCGGTCACCGACTTGGTAAAGCCGCTGATCGCATAGTTGCTGCAATGCACTTTCATCAGCGCAGCGCTGTGCTCGCCCAGCGCGGCTTCGTAGTCCCTCTCATGGGTGCGGTTGGTGGTGCCCACCTCGACCAAGCGGGCGCCGGCGCGCGTCATCACATCGGGGATGCGGAAGGCGCCGCCGATCTCGACCAGCTCACCGCGCGAGACCACCACTTCCTTGTCGCGTGCCAAGGTGGACAGCACCAGCAGTACGGCAGCCGCATTGTTGTTGACGATGGTGGCCGCTTCGGCGCCGGTCAGGCGGCAGACCAGGTCTTCGACCAGGTCATCGCGGTCGCCCCGGCCGCCGTCGGCCAGGTCGTATTCCAGATTGCTGGGGGTCGCCAGCGCCTGCACCACGGCGTCAATAGCCTCTTGCGGCAGCAGCGCGCGGCCCAGGTTGGTGTGCAGCACCGTGCCGGTCAGGTTGTAGACGGCCTTGAGGCGCGGCGCAAACAGCTGCTGCAGCTTTTGCTCGGCAGCGTCCAGCAAGGCATCGGCACCTTCTGCGTTGCTGCCCGCCGCTGCCAGCCAGCGGCTGCGCGCCTCGCCCAGTGCGGCGCGGATGGCCTGCGTGCACTGGGCCTTGCCATAGCTGTCCAACAGCGCAGCGGTGCGCGGGTGCTGCAGCAGCTTGTCAACAGAGGGCAGGTGGGTCGGTGCGTTCATGGGCAAACCAGCTCAAACAGGGGCAGAAATAAAAAAACGATGGGCTGCGGCAGCAGCGCCATCGTCCAGTATGGCATGGTGCCAAAACGTTCAGGTGCTCGGCACGCGCTCAGTGCAGATCGGGCACGCTGCCGTCGGCATCGGCCGCCTGCGGCTCGGCCACGGCCACAAACAGCAGCGGGTTGCCGCTGGCGCGCGAGAACGAGGTCTGCTCGCTCATCAAGAGGTCCAGCATCAGGCTGGCCAGGTCATCGGCCAGCGGCTCGGCCAGCGGGTCTTTTTCCTGGTTGACCAGCTTGCGGTAGCTGCCGCATTCGGTACAGGTCTCTGCCAGCACCACATCCTTGCCGCCTTCCAGACCCTGGTAGCGCACGCCCTTGGTCGATTCGCAGTGGCTGCATTTGACGCGCACCATATGCCATTCGGTGGCGCAGCAGCCGCAGTGCAGGTAGCGGTGGCCGGCCATCTTGCCGCCAATGCGCACCACGCCGGCAACGGGCTCGGTAGCGCAGACCGGGCAGATGGTGGCCGGGTCGGTAAAGGGGATGTCGGCCAGGCGCAGCTGGCTGGCGCGGGTGGCAAACACCACTTGCAGCGCAGCCATCACAAAGGGCGCCAGGCCCACATCGCGCGCGGCCAGCTCCTTGGTCAGCAGGCGCTTGGCCAGCGCATTGCGGTCGTCGGTGCCGCAGCGCTGCAGCTCGCCAATCAGCGGCTGCAAGGCCTCGGGCAGGCCATCGGCACTGGCCAGCTGGCCGAGCATGCCGTCCAGCACCTGGTGCCAGACGGGGTCTAGGTGGTCAGCAGCGGGCAAGAGCGGCGACGAGTACTGCTGGGCCTGGGCGATGGCCGCTGCATCGGGCGCAGCCACCTGCAGGCCCTGGGCTGCTTTGTGCTGGGCATCCACCAGCTTGGCGATGAACAGCAGGTAGTCCGCAATCGGGTTGCCGTCGGCCAGCTGGCGAATGCGCTGGGCTCGGTCAAGAAACAGACTGCTGGTGTTGGGCAGCAGCACGCGTGGAAAACTGGTGTGGTCGAGCGACTCGATCTCACCGGGTTGAAGAATGCGTTGCATACGGGGATTTTCTCAAAAATCAACGCCGATAGTCCTGGCGGGGCTATCGGCGTTGGGGAGCAGGGCAGGGGGCGATGCGGGCAGAGCCTGGCCCGCTGCGGCACAGGGCCGCGGGCCGGAGCAGGCCTGCAAGGCGCATCAGGCGCCGTGCTTGTGGCTGGCGGGTTTGTCCATGTCCGTCGTATCGCCCGTCATGCGGCGGTACCACAGCGGATGGTGAAAGCGCGCCCAGGCGCGGGTCACCGTGCCGCGCGTCATTGCGCGGATCGTGCCCTGGGTCCAGATGGCCGCGTAGATGTGGGCGATGATCAGACCGATCAGGCCAAAGGCCGACAGCGCATGCAGCAGCGCCGCAGCGCGCACCACGTTCACCGGCAGGTTCCACCAGGCGCGCCACATCAGCACGCCGGTGACCAGGAGGCCCGCCATGCACAGCACCAGCATCCAGAACAGCACCTTCTGGCCACCGTTGTACTTGTCCACCGGTGGCATCTTCTCATGCTCGCCGTTGACCAGCGCGGGCACATTCTTGAGCCACTCCACATCGTTCTTGCGGATGATGTTGAGCTGCCAGAAGCGGAAGAACATCAGCACAAAGCCGACGGTCATCACCAGACCGATGTAAGGATGCAGGATACGGGTCCAGGGTCCGCCACCGAACAGGTTCGTCATGAAGAAGAACGAGGGGTGGAAGAACGCCAGGCCCGACAAGGCCAGCAGCACAAAGCTGATCGCGACCACCCAGTGGTTGACGCGTTCGCCAGCGGTGTAGCGTTGGAGATCACGGGTCTTGCTTTTCATCGTCCAGACTCCTCGTGGTGGTCGGCGCCCTTGTCCGCGCGCGCCTTGGCGGCTTCTTCCTCTTCCAGCTCCTCGGGCACTTCGATCGGGCCCTTGGTGATGTAGTGGAAGAAGCTGCCGACAGCGGCCACGCCCAGCGCTGCCAGCGCCAGTGGCTTGGCCACACCCTTCCACAGGCTCACCATGGGGCTGATCGATGGATCATCGGGCAGGCCGTGGTAGAGCGAGGGCTTGTCGTTATGGTGCAGCACATACATCACGTGGGTGCCGCCCACGCCTTGCGGATCGTAGAGGCCAGCCTTGTCAAAGCCGCGCTCCTTCAAGTCGACAATGCGCTCCTCGGCCCGCTCTTGCATGGCGGTCTTGGTGCCAAACATGATCGCGCCGGTCGGGCAGGTCTTGACGCAGGCAGGTTCCTGGCCCACGGCCACGCGGTCCGAGCACAGCGTGCACTTGTAGGCCTTGTGGTCCTTCTTGGAGATGCGCGGAATGTTGAACGGGCAGCCGGTCACGCAGTAGCCGCAGCCCACGCAGTTTTCCTCCTGGAAATCGACGATGCCGTTGGTGTACTGCAGGATGGCACCGGGAGAGGGGCAGGCCTTGAGGCAGCCCGGGTCTTCGCAGTGCATGCAGCCGTCCTTGCGGATCAGCCATTCGAGGTTGCCGGTGGCTTCGTTCTCGTATTCGGAAAACCGCATCACCGTCCAGGAGTTGGCCGTCAGGTCGGTCGGGTTGTCGTAGACCCCGGCCGCTGCCGTGCCCACATCGTCACGCAGATCGTTCCACTCCATGCACGCGGTCTGGCAGGCCTTGCAGCCGATGCACTTGGAGACATCGATCAGCTTGGCCACCTCGCCGCCGTGCGGGCTGCGCACGCTGGGCGATGGGGTGGTGGTGGCGGAGCGGCGCTTGATATCCAATGATTGAAGAGATGACATCGCTGCTCCTTAGATCTTCTCAACCTTCACGAGGAAGGTCTTGAACTCTGGCGTATTGCTGTTGCCATCACCCACAAACGGGGTGAGGGTGTTGGCGAGGAAGCCAGGCTTGGTCAGGCCCTTGAAGCCCCAGTGGATAGGGATACCCACGTGGTGCACCGTCTTGCCTTCGATCTGCATCGGCTTGATGCGCTTGGTCACCACCGCAGCGGCCTTGATGTAGCCCCGCTTGGAGCTGACCTTCACCATGGCGCCCGTCGCAATGCCGATCTCCTTGGCCAGCGCCTCGCCGATCTCGACGAACTGCTCGGGCTGGATGATGGAGTTCAGCAGCGCGTGCTTGGTCCAGTAGTGGAAGTGCTCCGTCAGGCGGTAGGTCGTGCCCACATGCGGGAATTCGTCCGCCTTGCCGAAGGTCTCCCAGATGGCCGGGAAGACGCGGGCGGCCGGGTTGCTGACCGCCTTGTCGTTCTTCGGGTACATCGGGTTGTAGCCCAGCGGGTTGTCGAATGCCTCGTAATGCGTCGGGAACGGACCTTCGTTCATGCCCTTGCGGGCAAAGAAGCGCGCCACCCCTTCAGGGTTCATGATGAACGGGCCGGTGCCGGTCTCGGGCTTGATGGTCGGGCCGTAGTCGGGCACGTCCGCGCCGCCCCAGGTCGAGCCATTCCACTTGACCAAGGTCCGGTTCGGGTTGAAAGGCTTGCCTTCCAGATCCGCCGATGCGCGGTTGTACAGCACGCGGCGGTTGGCCGGCCAGGCCCAGGCCCAGTTCAGCGTGTTGCCAATACCGGTCGGGTCGCTGTTGTCGCGGCGGCCCATCTGGTTGCCCGCCTCGGTCCAGCTGCCCGCCCAGATCCAGCAGCCACTCATCGTGGAGCCATCGTCACGCAGCTCGCCAAAACCGGACAGCTGCTGGCCGGCAGGGCGCAAGACCTTGCCGTCAGGTGCTGTCAGGTCGGTCAGTGCGCGGCCGTTGTACTCCTTGGCAATCTCTTCGGACGAAGGGTGCGCTGGCTGTGCATAAGGCCACCACAGGTTCTGGATCGGATCGGGGAACTTGCCACCGTCCTGCTGGTAGGCGGCCTTCATGCGCAGGTGCAGTGCCGACATGATCGCGATATCGGTCTTGGCCTCGCCTGGGGGCTCGGAAGCCTTCCAGTGCCACTGCAGCACACGCGAAGAACTGACGACCGCGCCATCCTCTTCTGCAAAGCAGGTGGTGGGCAGGCGGAAGACCTCGGTCTGCACCGATGCGGTGTCAATGTCGTTGTACTCGCCGTAGTTCTTCCAGAACTCCGAGGTCTCGGTGGCCAGCGGGTCCATGATCACCAGGAACTTGAGCTTGGCCAGCCCGTCGCGCACACGGCTCTTGTTGGACAGCGCCGCCAGCGGGTTGAAGCCCTGGGCGATGTATCCGTTGACCTTGCCTTCGTTCATCAGCTCGAAAATCTGCAGCATGTCGTACTGCTTGTCGAGCTTGGGCAGGTAGTCGTAGGCCCAGTTGTTGTCCTTGGTCGCCGCCGGTCCCCAGAAAGCCTTCATCAGGCTCACATGGAACTTGGGGTAGTTCTGCCAGTAGCTCATCTGGTTGGCACGCAAAGGCTTTTGCGTGCGCGCGTCGATGTACTTCTGGTAGTCCTGCTCCCCCTGGTTGGCCAAGGTCAGGTAGCCGGGCAGTGCGTTGGACAGCAGGCCCAGGTCGGTCAGGCCCTGGATGTTGGAGTGACCGCGCAAGGCGTTCATGCCACCACCGGCGACACCGATATTGCCCAAGAGCAGCTGCACCATGGCGCCGGTGCGCAGGATCTGCGCGCCGATCGAGTGCTGGGTCCAGCCGAGGGCGTACAGGATGGTCGCTGCACGGCCAGCCTCTGCCGTCGATGCGAGCTTCTCGCAGACATGCAGGAACTTGGCCTGGGGCGTGCCGCAGACGCTCTCGACCTTCTCAGGCGTATAGCTGGCGTAATGGCGCTTGAGCCATTGGTAGACGCAACGCGGGTGCTGCAGGCTTGGGTCGGTCTTGACGTAGCCGTCCTCGCCCAACTCGTAGTCCCAGCTGGCCTTGTCGTAGGTACGCTTTTCGGGGTTGTAGCCCGAGAAGATGCCTTCGTCGAACGCAAAGTCTTCCCGCACGATGAACGTGAAGTCGGTGTAGTTGCGCACGTACTCGTGGTGGATCTTGTCATTCGTCAGCAGGTAGTTGATCACACCGCCGAGGAAAACAATGTCCGAACCGGAGCGGATAGGGGCGTAGAAATCCGCCACCGAAGCCGATCGGTTAAAGCGCGGGTCGACCACCATGAAGTGAGCCTTGTTGTGCTCCTTCGCCTCGGTCACCCATTTGAAGCCGCAGGGGTGGGCTTCAGCGGCATTGCCGCCCATGATCAAAATAACGTCCGCGTTCTTGATGTCGACCCAATGGTTCGTCATCGCTCCACGGCCAAACGTCGGGGCAAGACCTGCCACCGTCGGGCCGTGTCAGACACGGGCTTGGTTATCGAACGCCAACATGCCCCAAGAGCGGGCCACTTTGTAGGTGATGTAACCGGCCTCGTTGCTGGCAGCCGATGCGGCCAGCATGCCGGTCGAGGTCCAACGGTTCACCGTCAGGCCATCATCGGTCTTCTCCAGGAAGTTCGCGTCGCGATCGTCCTTGAGCAGCTTGGTAATGCGGGTCAGGGCCTCATCCCAGGACAGGCGCTTCCACTCGTTGGAGCCGGGCGCGCGGTATTCGGGGTAGAGCAGGCGGTTGGGGCTGTGGACGATGTCCAGCAGCGATGCGCCCTTGGGGCACAGCGTGCCGCGGTTGACGGGATGGTCGGGATCGCCTTCGACGTGGATCACCGAGAGTTTGGCGTTCTTGCCGCCATCGCCCAGCGAGTACATCAAAATGCCGCAGCCAACAGAGCAATACGTGCAGGTTTGCCGTGTCACTGTGCTGCCGACCAGCTTGTACTGACGGACTCCGGCAAGCGCAGTGGCGGGCGAGAAGCCCATCACTGCCAGGCTGGAACCCGCCAGAGTCGAACCAGTCACTTTCATGAACTGGCGTCTGGAGAATTGCACCATGGGGTGTCCTTTCAATGAAGGATGCTTGTTTTCTATGCTTACGACACAAATTGTAGTCTTCTCCCTCTGAAAGCAGAATAGTTGGGCATTCCGGGTATTCAGCACGTTTGACAAATTGGTAAAAATACGAGAGAGGCCGTATCTCCGCGAGAAATACCAATACATTTCACAAACTTGCATGAAATTGTGAATAATATGCTTTATGAATTTCTTGCGGCCTGAATCCAAGGGGGAGACCATGGACCACCAAGACGCGGCTGCGCGCCGTCCCTTTTTGCTCTGGGCGCTGTCGGCATCGGCCCTGCTGGCAGGTTGCGGCTCGTCGCCGCCACGCACGGCGCGGCAAGAAGGCGGGCAGCGCACGGCAGGCGGTACATCGACGTCACCGCGTGTGGACAGCGGCGTGGTGCCCGTCAACTTGGGCTTGAGCGGTGAGCTGCGCGAGGCGCTTTATGCGCGGGTCATGCTGGTGGTCAACACGCCCTACACCTATGGCGGCAACACACCCGAAGGCGGCTTTGACTGCAGTGGCCTGATCCAGTACGCGATCCAGGGCATCACCACGCGCCGCTTGCCGCGCACCACGGCGCAGTGGGCGGGGGTGAGCGCCGAGATCGACCGGCGTGACCTGCAGCGCGGCGATTTTGTGTTCTTCAACACCATGGGCGGGCGCTATTCGCACATGGGTATCTATGCGGGCAATGCGCAGTTTGTGCATGCGCCGTCGAGCGGCGGCGTGGTCAAGACGGTGAGCCTGGCCAATCCCTATTTCTCGCGCCGCTTTACCGAGGCCCGCACGGTATTTGACGCTTGAGAATATTCATTGCCTGAATAAAACAAGCGGCCATTGCCGCAAAAAAAGGTCTGGGGCGCGCTCAACGCCAGGCGTATGCCCCCCAGGGGTGCGAAGCATCCTGCAGCCAGTGCTGCAACTCCTCGTCGCTGATACTGCGGCCCAGCGCGTCCGAGCGGCCCTTGGCCACCCATTGGGCGCGGCCCTGGATATAGGCGCTGCCCAGCTCCTGCCAGCTGCCAAAGCAATCGCGGGCTCGCGCGGCATTGAGCTGCAGCAGCTGCCACTGCTGCTCGGCGCTGATCCAGCCCAGCATGGCGGCGGTACGCACAAAAAAGCTGGCGCGCACGCAGGCAAAGGCCATCGCGGCGCGGGCGTCGTCCCCCGCCTGCAGGCGCTCCACATCCAGGCACCACCAGCGCGTGCGCATGCGCTCGGGCAGCTGCTGTCGCACCTTGGCATCGTCCAGGTCGGTGCGCAGGCCAAAGGCATGCAAGGCCATGGGCCGCAGCGATGCCGCCAGGCTGCTGGTGGGCGCGGGCATGGCGCTGTCGGCAAAGCCATCCTTGAGCGCATGGAAGGCCATCGGGTGGGCCAGCGCCAGCGCCCAGTTCTGCTCGGGTGTGAGCCGGTAGTGGCCCAGCGGGCCCGAGGGCGCAGGTGCCTGGCTGCCCCATTGCCGGCGAAAGGCCCGCACGCATTGCCACACCAGCCACAGCCCGATGGCTGCTACCAGGATCTGGATCATCGCTGTGCCTCCGGCTGTATGCCCGGTGGCATGTTGGCGGGCATCTTGCCCGCCTGCGCCAGGCTGTAGGCCAGCGCAGGCGGCAGCTGCTGGCCAGCCAGCAGGCTGCTGTCATGTGCGGCGGCCAGCCATTGCACCAGCGGTGAGGCCTGGGGCACATGGGCCAGCAGCCTGGGCTGGCGCTGCCACAGCTGCAAATGCTCAGCCTCGCTGTGCAAGCTCTCCACCGCATGCCAGCCCGCCTGGGCACCGGTGGTGCGCAGCAGGCGCATGCCCAGTGCATCGTCGGGCGTGTCTTCGCTGGTGTTCAGCTGGTTCAAAAAGGCAATGACGTCAGCGCGGTAGCGGTCCACCGGCGGGCGGTTTTGCTTGCCCTTGATCTGGTCGATGCGCAGGCGCCCATCGGGCTGCAGCCAGGCATTGATGGTGATGCGCGGCTGGCCCTGGCCGGTGCGGTAGCTGAAGATGCGCATGCGGCCTTGCTCGCAGCCCTCGGCATAGTGCTCGCCATAGCCGCCGCTGAGCTGGCGGCGGTTGGCAAACTGGCCCAGGCAGTGGCGCATCATCTGGCTCTCGTAGGCCATCTCTTCGCGCAGCACGCCGCTGCCGGGCAGCAGTTCGACAAATGCGCCCTGGCTGCCTTGCCAAACCGTCTGCACCGCATGGGGCTGGTGCTGGCGCCAACCGGCCAGTTGCTGGGCCTCGAAAGCCTGGTGCTCCTGCGCCCAGCGCTCCAAGGCCTGCGGGCAGTTGATGCGGGCGAGCTTGCCTTCCAGCGAGGTGCCCTGGCGCGACTGCAAAAATTCCAGCAGCTGGCGCTCCAGCGCCAGCACGCTGTCATGGGCAGGGCTGATCCACCACAGCGCCGAATCGGCCTGCGCTGCCTCGGGGCCGGGTTTGCGCGCCAGCAAGGCCAGCGCCCAGGCCGGTGCGCCAGCGGCATAGCGCTGCTGCAGCGCTTCGGTGGTGGCGATGGCCTGTACGGCCTCGGGCGGCGACTGAAGATTGCCCACCAGGTAGCGGTAGAAATGGTTCTGCAGCCAGGCCGCAATCTCGGGCGTGTCGCCGCGCTCGCGGCTGCGCGCGGCGATGCGGGCCTTGAGCTCGGGCGCGTTGACCACATTGCGCGCCAGGTACACCGTGCTTGAGCGCATGGATGGGCTTACCAGAACTTCCACCAGGGTTTGCCGCCGCCCGCGCCAGGCGCTGCGGTGATCAGCTGGGCATGGAGCTTGTCGATCGTGGTCTGCAGCTTCTCGCGCTCGGCCGCGTCATCGGCAGGCGCGCAGGCCAGCGCCTGCTGGTAGATTTGCAAGGCCTGCTGGTCCGTGCCCGAGGTCTGCATCGCGTCGCCCGCGCGGCGCAGCAGGTAGGGGTTCTGGCGCTGTTCCAGCTCAGGCAGCAGCGCTTGCAGGCGCGGCAGCACCTCGGCGCCATGGGTAGCCGAGTAGTAGTCGAGCTGGTTGAGCAGGCTGCGCAGATAGTCATAGCGCTCGCTGCGCTGCTCGTCCTCATCGAGCTGGCTCCACCACTCGTCCAGGCGCTCCAGCCAGATGCTGTTTTCCACATTGCGGTCTTGCTGGTAGAGCGCGTAGGCCACCTTGGGGAAGTAGTCGCAGGGGCTGTGGCGGCTGTAGCCATGGTCCTGGCTGTAGTGCCACAGCTGCTCAGCGGCACCGATGAGCTGTGCGTAGTTGTCGCTGTCGATATGGGTCGAGACGATGCCGTTGTAGTGCTCGGCAAAGGGGCTGGTCGCAATGCCTTTGGCATGCAGGGCCAGCGCGCCGTCGTAGTTGTCGTCGTTGTAGCGGTACTTGATGGCCAGGTTGTTGCACAGCATTGAGTAGTCGTGCAGGTTGCCATCCTTGTAGCTGCCCTGGCCGGTGGCAAACCAGTGCTCGAAGCGGGCCTGGCCGGTCTCGTAGTAGTGCTTGATCCAGCGCAGCAGCTCGTCGTAGGGCCAGTCGGCGGGCAGCTCTTCGCCCTCGCCGCCAATGGCTTGCATCAGCGCCTCGTCGTCGTCCAGTTGCACGCCCATCGCATAGCACCAGCTGCCGCTGTCGCAGCGGATATAGGGCGACTGCAGCGCGCTGGCCAGGCCCGCCACGCGGGCGCGGCAGACAAACAAACGGTAGGCCAGCTCGCCATTGGCGTACTGGGGGCGCTCGGCCAGGGTTTCCAGGAGCGGCAAGGCCTGCGCATAGTCCTGCTGCTCGAACAGATGGTTACCCTGCAGCAGGCGCCACATCGGGTGGTTGAGCGACTGCTGCTGCACGATGGCGCTGTAGTGCGCAAAGGCCTGCTCGGCATCCATGTCGGCGGGCAGAAACTCAGCGAGGTCCTCGTCCTGCGCGGCGGCCATCAGGGTCAGCGCCCAGTACGGCGCGCCATCCGATTCGCCCAGATGGGCCAGCGCCTGGCGGCAGGCCGCTTCGCGCGATCCGGGGCGGCTGTGCAAGGTGCTCTCAAAGCACATGTGGGCGGCCTCGGGCAGGCGCGCTGCCTGCACCAGCCAGTCGATCAGCAAGGCGCTGCTGCGGTCGTCGCTGTCGCGCACCAGCGCAAAGCGGCCTTCCTGGCCTTTGCTGATGGCGGCATCCAGCGCGCCTTGCTGGTGCAGGCTGCCAGCGGCCAGGCGCGCGAGCTGGGCGCGCGTATCGCGCCAGGCGGCGGGCGAGGCGGTGCTGGGCAGGCTCGCCAGCGTCAGCTCGCTGTGCTGGGCCAGCGCATCCGGGGCCAGCGCAATGATGTCCTCGCCCAGCAGCAGCCAGTCATCGGTGTCGATGTCCTGGCCCGCTTCGGCGCGCTGGAGCTTTTGCAGTGCGTAGTGGCCCAGGTCGCGGGCCGCAGCACTGTTGCCCTTGGCCACTTCGATGCGGCCCAGGCGCGTGGCCAGCATTGCATCGTCCCAGGCGCGCAAGTGGGCGCGGTCGGCCTGCTGGCTTTTGTACTGGTGCTGCTTGCGGCAGATCTGCTCTTGCAGGTCCAGCGCCTGGGCCTGGTGGGCATGGCGGGCCAAGTGGCGCCAGGCACGGTCGGGGTCACCCAGGTCGCCGGCCTGGTCCACGGCCGCCATCGCCTGCGCGATCACGGCGCGGTACTGTTCGGGGGGGAGGTCGGGCACATCCTCGGCAGCATCGGCCTGCAGCATGGCCATCGTGACGGCGGCATCGCGCTGGGCGCCAGCGCTCAGCTCCTGCAGCAGGCGGGCCTGGTGCTGCTGCACGGCGGCAAGGGCCTGGGCGGGCTGGCCGGCCATGCTCCACAGCCGGTAGACGCGGCGCAGCTGGTCCAGGTCTTCGGGCTCCAGCGCGCGCGATGCGAGCTGCTGGGCGGCTGCGGCCTGGCGGGCAGGCCATTCCTGTGTCTCGTCCTCGGTGTTGAACAGCGCATCAACATGGTCCAGAAAGGCGTCAAGCGCCTCGCTGCGCAGTGCGGTGGACGGGTCGGACACGGATGCCATGGTGATGATGCCTTTCTAGTAATAGCGCATCCCTCATGCGCCCCCTGCATGCTAACGGGCCCCAAGGCAGGTGGGGCCTTTGCGGGCCACAAAAGCAGGGCAGAAGGCTATTTTCACCGTGTTTGCTGCGCCTGACCAGCGCGGCCTCGGCCTGCCAGCAATGGATCTCAATGGGTGATCAGCACTTCACCGCGCAGCGTATAGGTCATGGTCTCGGTGATGCGCACATCAACCATCTGGCCAATCAGGCGCTCCTGGCCGGGGAAGTTGACCACGCGGTTGCACTCGGTGCGGCCCATCAGCTCGCCGTTGTCGCGCTTGGACTTGCCTTCCACCAGCAGGCGCTGCACGGTGCCCAGGCGCTCTTCGCTGATGGTCTTGATGTTGTGGTTGATGACGGCTTGCAGCTCCTGCAGGCGGCGCAGTTTGACCTCGTAAGGCGTGTCATCGGGCAGGTTGGCAGCGGGGGTGCCAGGGCGCGGGCTGAAGATAAAGCTGAACGAGTTGTCAAAGCGCACATCGCCAATGAGCTTCATCATCTTCTGGAAGTCCTCTTCGGTCTCGCCGGGGAAGCCCACGATGAAGTCGCTGCTCATCGCCAGATCGGGGCGGATGGCGCGCAGCTTGCGCACTGTGCTCTTGTATTCCATAGCGGTGTAGCCGCGCTTCATCGCCATCAGGATCTTGTCGCTGCCGTGCTGCACCGGCAGGTGCAGGTGCGAGACCAGCTTGGGGATCTTGGCATAGGCCTCGATCAGGCGCGGCGTGAACTCATTGGGGTGGCTGGTTGTGTAGCGGATGCGCTCGATGCCGGGGATCTCGGCCACATATTCGAGCAGCAGCGCGAAGTCGGCGATCTCGGCCGTGTCGCCCATCTTGCCCAGGTAGGCATTCACGTTCTGGCCCAGCAAGGTGATTTCCTTGACGCCTTGCGCGGCCAGGCCTGCGACCTCGACCAGCACGTCCTCAAACGGGCGGCTTACCTCTTCCCCCCGGGTGTAGGGCACGACGCAGTAGCTGCAGTACTTGGAGCAGCCTTCCATGATCGACACAAAGGCCGATGCACCTTCAACCCGTGCGGGTGGCAGGTGGTCGAACTTCTCGATCTCGGGGAAGGAGATATCGACCTGCGGCTTGGCCTTGGCCGCGCGGGCATTGAGCAGCTCGGGCAGGCGGTGCAGGGTCTGGGGGCCAAACACCACATCGACATAGGGCGCGCGCTTGATGATCTCGGCGCCTTCCTGGCTGGCCACGCAGCCGCCCACGCCAATCAGCACGCCCTTTTCCTTCAGGTGCTTGATGCGGCCCAGGTCCGAGAACACCTTCTCCTGCGCCTTCTCTCGCACCGAGCAGGTGTTGAACAGGATCAGGTCGGCCTCGTCCATGTCCTGTGTGGGTTCATAGCCCTGGGCAGCGCCCAGCACATCGGCCATCTTGTCCGAGTCGTACTCGTTCATCTGGCAGCCGAAGGTTTTGATAAATACTTTTTTGGACATGGTGCAAATCTCGTGGGGGCCCAGGGGCTGCGGTAGCAGGCCTGAAGGAATACCGAAATACGGCAGAAAGCCAGGCGCCAGGCGGGCGCACTGCTGCCTAAGGGGGATACGCAGGTCGCCCGGCCGGGTTTGACCGGGGCGGTCAGCCCAAGCGGCGGCGCCAATGCGCTTTATTTAAAGAGTCCGCTCCAGAAGCCGTTGTCGGCGCGGTCGCGTTTGAGGGCGGCTTCGTCGCTGTTCAAGATCCAGGCGGCATGCACGCGGCCGCTGGTTTTCTCGATCACATAGTTCACCGTCAGCTTCTGGCCCAGCACGGTGTTGGGGCGCACCGTCGTGTTTTGCGGGTTGTAGAGCTTGAAGGCCGGTGCCAGCAGCAGCGCCTGGTTGTCGATCGTGGCTTCGGTCGGGCTGGTGACCACCAGGTAGCCACGCAGGGCCTGGGGCGGAAAGGCGCGGACGGGGCCCTGGAATGGGGCAAAGGTGGCGGTCTGGGCCAGGCTGGGCAGGGCACTGATGCCGCCCAGTGCCAGGGCAAATGCGGCGAGGCTGGCGCGCGTGGCGCGTCGCAGGCGGTGGTGGTGGGATGTGTGGGGTGTGGTGCAGCGGTTCATGGTGTATATCCAGGGGCTGGAGGCCGCATTCTACAAACACTGGCGGTGCCGCAGTCCGGCACTGGGGCAAGCTGGGCCTAGTCTGCGGGCGCCCGGGTGCTGATGACAAGACCGGCCAGCACCAGCGCGATGGCGGCCAGCAGCGCAGGTGATGGCAGGCGCTGGTGCAAGGCCAGCTCCAGCAATGCCGCGGTGACAGGGCCCAGCGCCTGGAAGGCAATCACCAGCGATGCCTGCAGCCGGCCCAGCGCCCACAGCAGGCAAAAGTAACCCAGGCCGCTCGACAGCCCGATAAAGACCATATGGCCCCACTGCGTGGCAGAAAACACCGGCCACAGCGGCTGGCCTTGCCAGCTGCAGTACAGCGCCAGAAACAGCACCGATGCGGCCATCGCCAGGCCGCTGGTGGGCAGCGCCGGGTAGCGCCGCATATAGGGGCCGTAGAGAATGCTGGTGGCCGCACCCACCAGGGTGGCGGCGAGCAAGGCCGCCATGCCGCTGCCGCCCAGCAGGCCCAGGCTGCCTGCGCCACCCACGCCGCTGGCAGCGCGCGCACTGCCAAGCAGCAGCACGGCGACGCCGCAGACGGCCAGTGCCAGGCCCGCTAGCCTGCGGCGGCTCAAAGGCTCGCGCCCCGATAGCGCCGCCAGGCACCAGGTAAAGAGCGGCATGGTGGCAAACACCAGCGCGCAGGTGGAGGCGGGCAGGCGCGCCAGTGCATGGTTGAGCAGCAGGACCAGCAGCGCAAACTGCGCGACGCCCAGCAAGGCGATCGCCAGCGCATCGCGGGCGCGGTAGCGCGGCCAGGTGGCAAGCAGTGCAGGGCCGGCCAGGATCGCCAGCCCGATGGCATAGCGCAAAAACGCCAGGCTGGCTGGCGAGGCAGCGGGCGATAGCGCGCTGGTGGAGACCATGGCCGCGCCCACCAGCATGCCGGTGGTGGCCGCTGCCCACAGCGCTGGCTGGCGCGCCTGCATCGCCCACCTAGGCGCCGTGCCGGCGGCGGCTGAACTGCTGCTCGACCACGGTCGAGCCCCATTGCTGGCCGGCCTCTTCATGCACCAGCGCAAAGCCCAGCGATTCGTAGAGCTTGCGTGCCGCATCCAGTCCCTGGAAGGTCCAGAGCTCGGTGCTGGCAAAGCCGCGCTGGTCGCAAAAGGCGAGGGCCTGCGTCAGCAGCTGGCGGCCGATGCCGCCGCCGCGGCAGCCGTCATCCAGAATGAACCAGCGCAGATGCGCCTGGTTGTTGCCCAGGTCCTGTCCGTCAATCGCGACCGAGCCGACGATGCGCTCGTTGTGCACCGCCGTCCAGATCTGGTTGCAAGGCTCGCCCAGGCGGCCGCTGAATTCGGCAAGGCCCGAGGCCACCTTGCTTTCAAAGAAAGCGCCAAAGCCCCAGTGCCGGGCATAGAACACGGCATGCATCTCGGCCACGCGGCCGATAACGCCGGGCCGGTAGCCGCTGTGAATCTGGATACTGCTCGTGGCCGAGGTGGCAGCGCTGCCCTGGCCCGCCGCGCTGCCCAGCCGGTGCGCCTGCAAGGCCTGGGCATAGGCCATTAAGCCCTGCGCCACGGACTGCTGCAGCGAGGGGTTGAGTTGCGCCAGCGCACTGCGCACCTGTGTTTGGCCGTATGCATGGATGCCTGCGACCGTGCGTTGGCCTTGCGCTGACAGCTGCAGCTGCTTGGCGCGGGCATCGTCTGCGCAGGGCTCTTCTTGCAGCTCACCGTTGGCGATGAGCTTGGCCAGCATGCGGCTGACGCTGGATTTGTCCAGCCCCAGATACTCTGCCAACTGGGCGGCGGTGACCTGGCCATGCGCATCGATTTCCAGCAGCGCATGGACGGCTGAGGCCGAATAGGGCGTCGCCGCCAAGGTGTTGGCCATAAAGCCCAGCTCCCGCACCATGGTGCGCGAGGCGCTGCGGATGTCGTTGACCAAGGGGGTGTCGGTAGCGGCTGCCATGCGTCTCTCCAGTGTTTGGTTGCAATATACAACTTTTTGGTTGTGTAATGCAACTTTTTTGGAGAGGCCGGCAGCTGCCTGCCCATCAGCAGCGCTTAGGCGGCATCCAGCCGGTAGCTGGATACGGCCAGCCCACCCATGAAGTTGTCTTCATGGTACACACGCACGGCGCGGTCGCCTTCGGCGGCGCCGACCGCGACCATCAGCGGCAGCAGATGCTCTTCACGCGGATGGGCGATGCGTGCGGCGGGCGCGTCTTCCCAGTCCAGCAGGCGCTGGCTGCGGCTGGCGCTGTCCAGCTGCAGCATGGTCTCGGCCAGCCAGTCGTCAAAGGCTTTGGAGGGCACGCGGGCCTGCGGTCCAAAGGCACGCAGGTTGTGGTACGACAAGCCGCTGCCGATGATCAGCACATCCTCATCGCGCAAGGCGGCCAGCGCCCGGCCCAGCGCCAGGTGCTCTGCCGGGTCCAGGCCCCGGCGCAGCGACAGCTGCACCACCGGCACATGGGCCTCGGGGTAGATCGCGGCCATGGGCGAGAACATGCCGTGGTCATAGCCGCGCTGGGCGTCCTGCTGCACTGCAATGCCGGCCTGGGCCAACAGGCCCGCCACACGCCCGGCCAGTTCAGGCGAACCTGGCGAGCGGTAGTGGACCTGGTAGGTATGGGCCGGAAAACCGCCGTAGTCATAAATCATGCCGGGCTGGGGCGTGGACTGCACGGTAAAAGTATCGGCCTCCCAGTGGGCCGACACCATCAGGATTGCGCGCGGTGTGCGGCCGATCTGGCGCGGCATATCGGCCAGTGAGGCTGCGAGCTGCGCGTAGTAGTCATGCATCTCGGGCATCCAGGGCCAGGGGCCGCCGCCGTGCGAGATAAAGTAGACGGGCAGGCGGCTGCCGCTGGTGGTGATGTTGGTGCTGGCGGGGGCGGTGTGGGTGGTCGTGGTCATATGGAAAACTCCTTGTCTCCAATGTAGTAGCTGCCTAAAAGGAAACCAAGTAGCTAGAATGCAGCGGTTGATTTCCTATTAAGAAACTATGGACCAGCTCACCAGCATGCAGGTGTTCCAGGCGGTGGTGGACAACGGCAGCTTTGCCCAGGCTGCTGAACGCCTGGGCATTTCGGCCCCGATGGTCAGCAAGCATGTGGCCCAGCTGGAGCAGCGCCTGGGCGCGCGCCTGCTCAACCGCAGCAGCCGCCATATCAGCCTGACCGAGGCGGGCCAGCGCTGGTATGCGCAAAGCAGCCTGGCGCTGGAGATGCTGGACGCTGCCGCCCAGGAGATCGGCCAGCATAACCAGGCCCCCAGTGGCCAGCTCAAGATCAGCGCGCCGGTCTGGTGTGCCACGCCGCAGATGGCGCGCATCCTGGCGCGCTACCGCGCCCGCTACCCGCAGGTGCTGGTCGACATCCACCTGGACAACCAAAAGATCGACCTGGCCACCGCCGGCTATGACATGGCCTTGCGCGCCTCGTCCGACCCCGCGCCGCATCTGATTGCCCGCCCGCTGTGCCAGGTGCCTTTCTACCTGGTGGCCAGCCCTGCCTACTTGCAGCAGGCCGGCCCGCCCCAGCAACCTGCCGACCTGGCCCAGCACCCTGCGGTGCTGCCCAGCTATGTGTCGCTCAGCCCCATGCAGCTAAGCCAGCCCGGTGGCCGCAGCGCGCCGCTGCATCTGCAGCCGGCCCTGCTGTCCGATGACTCCAACCTCAGCCTGCATGCGGTGCGCGCCGGCATGGGCCTGGGCTTGTTGCCATCCTGGTTGGTGGAGGACGACCTGCGCAGCGGCCAGCTGCAGCGGGTGCTGCCCCAGTGGGAGGCGCTGACGGTGACCCTGTATGCGATCTACACCAGCCGGCGCTACCTGGCCCCCAAGGTGCGCAGCTTTATCGATTGCCTGTCGCAGGAGCTGGGTGGTGCGGCCCCTGAGCCAGCGGCCTAGCTCGCGCGGCGGAAGGTGAGGTTGATTCTTTGCCCGTCCAGCAGCGGATGCGCCGTGGGGCTGGTCCCATCCTTGACCGGCATCACCCCGTGGTAGCGCATGCGGTCCACGCCACCCCAGACCACCACATCGCCATGCTGCAGTGGCAGCTTTTGCGTGGCATCGGCGCGGGCATCGCCACCCCACAGAAAGATGGCGGGCAGGCCCAGTGACACCGACACGATCGGGTGGCGGGCGTCACCTTCGTCCTGGTGCAGGGTCAGGCGGGTGCCGACGCTGTAGCGGTTGATCAGGCAGGCATTGGGCGCAAACGGAGGCAGCTCGGCAGCTTCTGCCGCCTGCGCGGCCAGCGCTGCGAAGGCGGGTGGCATGGCGGGCCAGGGCTGGCCGCTCAAGGGATCGGTGGCGCTGTAGCGGTAGCCGTGCTGGTCGCTGTACCAGCCAAATGCGCCGCAGTTGCTCATCGCCACCTGCATATCGCGCCCGCCCGGGGTGCGCAAATGCCGAAACGGCGCCTGCTGCACGATGGCCTGCACCTGGCGCAGCAAGTCATCCTCCCAGCGCAGCGCAAAGCCGCGCAGCACGCAGGCCTGGCGGCCAATGGCAATGCGCTCCCAGGGCGGCTGGTCGTCGTCGGCGGCGGGGCTGAACAGGTCTTGCATGGGGCTATTGTGCCCCTGCGGGCATAAAAAAACCGCAGGGCCTGTGGCAGGCACTGCGGTGGGATGTGGT